>NZ_JBFUIX010000127.1:0-11190 GCF_056401635.1 Paenibacillus sp. P4_E11
GTGTTCGGTAACTGGCGTCAGCAAGGCGCGGACGGTGTTGAAACGTTCAACTGGGTGTTCGGTAACTGGCGTCAGCAAGGCGCGGACGGTGTTGAAACGTTCAACTGGTCTAGCGCGACAGCTGAGGTTTATGCGAACAACGGTTCACTGAGATATTCGGGTGGTCCACCTTCTCATCGGTTGGCTTACCAGGAGATAGGCAGTTTGGAGACCCTGAAGCTCAAGGACAAACGGTTTGTAGTGGAACGCCGGGGCGGGTATCCATGGGCAGAAGGCTACTTTAATCGCAACGATAATGCGCCTCTTCCTGCGGTCCTGGACAATGACGGGCGCACAACAGATCTATCGTTATACGTGTGCGATGATCTTATATGTTATTTGGAACAAATAGAATCCGTATCAATGCAGCTTGTCCTGTTCAGAGCTAAGATCGGGGATCAAATGGAGGTCACTATTAATGGTGTACTCGTCGAGATAGATGCCTATGATGCGGATTGGAAGGATCCGCAGATCTTCTCCCCTCAACCGCAACCAAACTCCGGGGGGAACGGATATTATGAAGTCAATCCAGAGCAGCGTCTGTTGCAGGTATCCCTGAAGCCGTCAATCGGGTTGTTTAAAGTAGGTAATAATCGGATAGGAGTAAGGATTATAGATAGACTTCCATTTCGGCCCGGTATTGATATTGTTGTTGAAAAACTGGAGGTTATGGTCAAGTACAAAGCTTCGGTAAGAGAAGAGGGAAATACCGATGAGATACGTAGCCTTAGGTGATTCGATTACCGCGTATAGAGTAGGGGTAAAGGTATACTTTGAACACCTCCAGGAAGCTGCCCGCGAACTATCGCTAACGGACATGGTGAACAGTGGCGTTGGGGGGTGGACGACAGCGGATGTGCTTCAGAATCTGGAGGATAAATGCTTGAAGTACCGCCCGAATCTCGTAACGGTCATGTTGGGTACAAACGATCATGCGATTTATATAAATCAGACGAAACCGAAGATTCAGCTCGACCAGTACGCTAGGAATTTGAGGGAAATCGTACGCCGAATTCACAGTGCAAGTTACGGGGAAGGCTCGAGTGCCGCTTCACCACATGTGATTCTTATGAYGCCCCCGTATGTATGCACATATACGAACCGGTCTGGTACCGAATCCAATCAATCCAGACTGCTCGCTTACTGTCACATGGTAAAAGAAGTTAGCGTCCAGCTTGGAACAGGGTTTGTAGATATCAATGCCATAACCGCATCGGAGACGAAGGATGACGATCAACTGTTTTCTATCAGTTTTACGGTTGACAACGATGGTGTCCACTTAAACAGTTTGGGGCATCGAATCCTACTTCCCCTAATCAAGATGGCCATACAATCAAGTCATTAATTTCATTCCATGGAGGTAAACATGCTGAAAAACGAGACGAACGACCAACAGCATACTAGCTCAAACGATGAAATGCAGGAGTTCGAAGGAGCGAACGACGGCGTAAGCAGAAGGAAGCTGCTGACCACACTAGGCACAACCGGTCTCGCCATGTTGGCCGGAGGGGTACTGACGAATACGTTCGGGACGGCACTTGCCGGGAACTCGACGGTGACAATGGCCACTTATGGCGGCGGATCGAATCCGGAAGCAGGGGCTTGCTGCTGTATGGCTGTAACGATCGCCGACCTACGAGCGATAACTATGGCAGCGACAGATACCCTGTATCTCGTTCGTGATCGTTGGAAAGAGGGATTCTTCTACTATGACAATACGGACACTACGTTGCTCGACAATACCGGAACCATTGTCGTCTCTACCGTATCAGGGGCCCGATTCAAGCGGATCTTCGAGGGGAACGTCAATGTCAAGTGGTTCGGGGCCGACGATAGCTTGACGGACAATGCGGCTGCCTTCCAGCAAGCGATCGACTACTGTGCAGCGGAAGGGTACAATCTGTTTGTTCCAGAGGGCGATTTCTCCTTTACGAACGGACTTCAAGTAAAATGCAAGATCGAAGGAGATTCTGGTTCGAATTCCATCCTGCGTTACAAACACAAAACAGGTGTTTTTTTGAACGGAGCGCTGGGGACCGGGGGATTGTTACCTGATCTCAAAAACCTGAAAATATACGGTACTAGAGGCAGCGATACAGTTAACGAACCTCCAACTCAATCCGTGTGCATGAATGGCTACACATTTCGCGGCACTTATGAGAATATAACGGTATTATTTTTTGATATTGGCGTGGATATAGAAGGTGTGTTCGTGCACTTCGTAGGCTGCTTTTTCCATAAATGCCGAATCGCCTTATACCCGAGGCGGTTATCGAGCAATGGTCTTAGCTCGACGATGTTCAACATCGAAGATAGTTCTTTTGAATTTAACGATAATGGGTTCTTATTGGAGCAAAGGTCTACAGATCCATCGGACCCCGTTGCAAATCAGGAATTGATCAATGTGCGGATTTCCAATTCGGGATTCGAAAAAAACGTGAACGGATTGGTCGTAAAGATTCGTATTCATCTCCTTACTCTGTTGAACTGTTGGTTTGAAGCAAATACCGGCCATGGATATGACATTCATAAGTCGTTCCCGACGATGTTGAACGTGAAAGTTCATCCAGCGGAGACCGTTTATGTCGGAGATTGGGCCAGCGGATATGGAGCCAATAAAGGGAATTACAACCGTATCGACGATTCGGGCATCGTAGGTAAGAAGTACTTTATCGCGCCTTTCGAACCGGATTCCAGCAGCGCCGAAACGCGGAAATTACTTTTGTCCTATAGTCAAACGTCCCGAAACATCGTTGTCTCCGATGAAACCAACAGTCTATTGAACTCCAACTTAGTTCGAACTCCGACCAATGGCTTCTATGCAGCGGTAGCAAATATTTTTATTAAGACGGACGGTACACTCGCCGGTACATCGTTTCCGGTTGGTGTAGTGTCTACATCACACGTGGCCACTGGGGTTTACCGTGTCCTCTTAGGTAGCAATCTGTTTTATTCGCCAATCATTCATGCGACTCCTTACCGGAATTATTCGGAATCGCCTTACGCAGCATTTTGCAAAGTGATTCCGAGAAACAATCCAAGCCCTACCGATTGGCGGGATTACGGTACGATGACGCAGTTCGACGTCTATTGTTACGAAGAAACGGGCACAACTTTGGTAGATGCGAAAGTCGGCATTACGATCCATTTCACAACTTCGAATTTTTTTAAATGATAAACGTACATAAGGATGCCGGTTTGGGGTGTCCCCGTGGAAAAGACAGGAATGCCTAGGAAAGAGAAGGCCTTGCGGATAGCAAGATCTTCTCTGTTTTTATTTTCGACCTCCATCCACAATTGCAGTTCTCGAGTCTGACAGCTACAGCTAGTTACCTGCGGCTTTCTCCGGTACAGGTTCCATGCCGTCCTTCAACTTACGAAAATCGCCACGCCCATGAGGAAGACTAACCCTGCGATCACATACAGAGGAACGGACGTTTTTTTTATGGCATTGTCACATGCTCGAACATGAAGATGGGGTTGACCATCACGATGCGGATCATCGTGCGGCATAACGGCTGCATCGAGGTGCAGAGCGTTGCCGGAGAAGGCACTGTCATGACAGTCGTGCAGCCGACTGTTATATAATAGACAACTATTTGAGATGGCAGGATTTATGGTTTCAGCTAACGAAATGCGATAGCTTAATAACAAGCAGAAACGAGGTGGCCGGAATTATTCGGCAGCCTCGTTTCGTTTCGTAATTGCACCTAGTTTGGTGTACTGTAGCGCATCCCGATCAGTGCGGCCATCATGAGATGAGGGTCAGAATCACCTTGGTTCGGCAGCCTGAACCTTTTTACAAGCGGTGCTCCAAGCGGTATTGTTTCGGGGTCATGAGGTAGTTGTTTTTAAATACGCGGCTTAAGTAAAACCCGTTCTGGTAGCCGCAACATTCGGATATTTGATCTAGCGTCAAATTCGTTTCGACGAGCAGCTTCTTCGCTTTTTCGAGACGAAGGGCGGTCACGTATTTGATCGGGGTCGTTCCCAGTTCGGCATGGAACTTCTGACATAGCTGTACACGGCTAACGCCGAGGGATACGGCTATTGCATTCAGGCTGAACTGCTCGAACGCTTGCGCTTGAATGAGCTTTGTCGCCTTCTGAATGAGCGGATCGGACGACCGGGGAGCTTCGGCGGTCGGCAGTTGCTCCGCCTGTTCGCAGTACATCAGCCAAATATGGTGCAAGTAATGGCTTCTGCCGATCATGCTCCATCGTTCGTCAAGAAAGTTATGATGCTTCATGGCGACGTAATCGTCAATAAGCTTCTCCGTATTGCGCAGGCTGACTTTACCGATCGGAATGCGGTCCAGACGCAACGGATCGAGCTCGTTGCCTTGGTCGTCTCCCCAGCCCATTCGGAGAACGAAAAGGGTTATCGGGGAAATGACGACCCTCCGAAAGACGACGTCCGGTGGACAAAACACAAGATCGCCGAAAGAAGCGGTTGCGCGATGGTTTTCGATTTCGTAATAAAACGACCCGTCTTCCACCGCAAAGACGATCCATTCGTTCTGAACGCTTTCATATTGAAAAAATTGTTCACGTCGGACTACGTGCCGAAAATACGTTAGCCGCGGTATATGCCCGCATAAAGGAAAAGACATCCTCATACTCTCCCTTCCTGCATCATCGTCGATGAACGGACTGACTACGCCAAAGCGGCGATCATTTGTATATAGTTTAGATTACAAAAGTGTATGGTGAAAGTAAAGCGGTTTCATCTACAATAAATAAGGGAAGCAGGCCTGCCGTACCTAAAAAAGACAAAGGGGAGCATTTAAATGGGAACCACCAAACGAATGCCAATCGTAACGGGCCTGGTCCTCGTTATCGCTTTGCTGTCCGCAGCTTGCAGTGCGACGAATAACAAGACGGAAGACCCGTCGCCCGTGGTGGCGACAAATTCTTATGCCGACGAGCCGGCAGAGCTTGTTATTTTCGGGGCAGTCGGCAATACAGAAGAGGTATGGAACGAAAGGTTTGGGACAGCGCTTAAGCAAAAGTTTCCGAAATACAAATTCACCTATATCCAGGGATCGGCCAAAAACACGCTGCAAAGTGTGACCGCCACCGGCCAAACGATCGATCTCATTCATGATTCGTTGGGCGGTATGCGAGCCAATATTATCGATAACGGGTATAACTACGATTTGTCCCCGCTCATGAAGAGTCATCAAATCGACACGAGCCGATTCGAAACAGCGGTGTTCGATTCGCTCAGTGACAAAGGGAAGCTGTACGGATTTCCGCTTCACGACGGAGGGCTGGTGCTTTATTATAACAAGGACATTTTCGACAAATTCGGCGTCGGGTATCCGAAAAACGGAATGACCTGGGATCAAGCCATCGAGCTCGGCAAACGATTGACCCGCTTCGACGATCGCCAATATATCGGTCTTGGCGTTTCCGTCAATCACATGCTCACGATGAATCCTTATTCGTTACCATTCGTCAAAGAGGGCAAAGCGGCGATCAATACTGATGCGTACCGCAAGCTCGTAAGCAAGACGATTCTCGAACCGACCGAGGCAGACGGATATCGCAAATACTTAACCTCATTAAATAAAATATTCAACAACGATAATTTCATGAAAGACAAAAATATGGCTATGTTCGTCATGAATTTTTATTTGCAATTGCAGCCGGACTTTAACACGTTCAATTGGGGAATTGTCAGCTTGCCAGTGTTCAGCGATTTGCCCGGGGTCGGCTCGCAGCCTTATCCGAACGGTCTCTTCATTGCAAGCACGAGTAAGTACAAGGATCAGGGGATGGAAGTATTGAAGTTTTTGGTTTCGGACAATTTCCAGATGGAGTTGTCACGGAAAGGATTCATTCCCGTGGTCAAAACGAAAGCGGTCCGGGATGCGTTCGCACAAGACACCGCCTTTAAAGACAAACAAATCGTCGAAGCATTGTTTACGAATAAACCCGCCGCTCCGATCGTGCGCTCCTCAGACGAGGGTAAGGTGACGTCGCAGCTAAGTGAGAATCTAACCAAGGTCATGATGGGCGAGATGGACGTGAACACGGCGCTACGAGTGGCCGAGGAGCAAGCGAATAAAGCGTTAGAAGCGGTGCGCAAATGAGTCGTGGGCTAAACGGTGGGCAGCTTGCTATCCCGAGGCCGGCGGGAGATGCAGTTCATGAGGAGTACGACATTATGGTGTTCGGCGGCGGATCGGCAGGATGCACGGCAGCGATTCAGGCGGCGCGGGCCGGAAAGCGAACGGCACTCGTGGAGAAAAACGGCATACTCGGCGGCACGACAATCGTAGCCTCGGTCAACTTCCCCGGTCTGTTTCACGCCTGGGGCAGGCAAGTCATTCGCGGTATCGGATGGGAAATCATTGAACGAACCGCAGAGCTGGGCGGAGCAGAGCTTCCGGATTTCTCCGTTATATCGCAAAAGCATTGGATGCATCAAGTTTTGGTGAACCGGTTTATATACAGTGCCGTGCTGGACCAACTCTGCCTCAAAGCGGGCGTAAACTTGCGGTTGCACGAAATGCCTGCAGCGATTCTACAAGGCGAGGATGGAACCTACGTCGCGCTCGTCGGCAAGTCGGGCTTAAAATGGTTCAAGACGAACAAGCTGATCGATGCGACCGGCGACGCCGACGTGGCAGGCATGATGGGATACTCGCGAAAAAAAGGTGAGCACCTTCAACCGGGTACACTGATCAACGATATTGGCGGGTACGATCTGTCAACGGTCGACCCCGACAAGCTGAATCGAACGTATGAGGAGGCACTCCGGAACGGGGAAGCAGACCGCAGCCGCAACGGACTGTACCACGACCTGAAGTCGGGACGGATCAACATGCACGTTCAAGGCATCGATGGTTCAGCATCGGAGACGAGAACGATGGCAGAAGTCAAGGCGCGACGGCATTTGCTGGACACCGTAACGATGCTGCGCCGGGTACCGGGGTGCGAAAAGCTCGAGGTCCGTTATTTTGCTAACGAATGCGGAATTCGCGAAACTTGGCGCATCGATGGGGAAGTAGAAGTCGACGAACAGTCGTACGTGTCTGGCTACGTTTGGCCAGATGCGGTATGTTACAGCTTTTATCCAATCGATCTGCATCACCATAGCGGATTTCATATCGAGCAAAAAATGATTGCGCCTGGAATCGTTCCGACGCTGCCTTACCGGGCTTTAATTCCGAAAGGAAGCGATGACCTGCTCGTTGCCGGACGGTGCGTATCAGGCGACCGGATGGCCAATTCGGCCTTTCGCGTCCAGGCCAGTTGCATGGCGACCGGACAGGCGGCCGGTATGGCGGCGGCGCTCGCCGTCGAACGGAATTGTTCAGTGCGAGACGTTCCTATGGCGCAATTGCGAGAACAACTGGAGCGATTCGGCGCTATTGTTCCAAAGGACGCGGGCAGTCGCTAAAGTTTGGACGCATGAATATGGTGGACTTCGATTGGATGCGAATCGAACCAGACGAAGAGAGAATTCAGTCCGACTCCAACCCGCTTAAACCGCGGGTTTTTCTTTTTTTCGGTAGAGATTGCCAACATTCGCTATTCTATCATGGAAATTTGTGGTAACATTATAGATACTAACTGGAGCAACGCACATAAATCATTTCAAATTATGGAGGGATAATCGATGGCTTGGAGTAAAGAGGTATTGGAATCCATTGTTCAGCAGGTAGGAGAGAGAGCGGCAACTGATCTGGAGTTCAGAAGCTTGTGCCTGAAGGATATTCACGCGGCTGTATTGCAAGAAACCGGTGTAGAAGTGCCCGCTAGCTTCAAGATCGGCGTGCTTGATCAAACCGTGTATAATTTAAGTATCGTATTGCCTGCGATCCAGTTGCCCGATAACGAGTTGTCTGAATCCGAACTAGAAAGTGTAGCAGGAGGAAGCAAAGCCGGTGCGGAAGATTTCTTTAATGGTGTTGCAGGCGGAGTAATGTCCGTTGCGTGCGGCCAGCCCATCAATACGTATTCCTCAGAGGAAACAGCCGGGAATATTGTTGGTCAAATAATCGGTTCTCCTATTCGTATTATTAGCTAATTATTTCTATGTAGTTTTACCGGAGGCGGAGCCTCCGGTTTTTCTGTTTTATCTGAAATCGAGATCTATGCCTCCGGGTCAGCCAAAGCGTAAAACGTTTCGATATTTAATCGTATTCGTCAACACAAGTGTCGCCCAAAATACGATGATCGCGATACTAATCGAGCTTAGCAAGCTCCACAGCGGCTGCATACCGATATGCTGCGCGTACGAATAGGCGTACTGTCCAGAGATAGCCATCGTAGCCATGCAGAGAGCTACTTTCACGAACCTTCTGAGATCCAAATAAAAACCGATCAGTCCCGAAATAGAGAAGAAGTTGAGCAGTGTGATGAAGCAAAAGCCGAAGTTCATCCCGAGCACGACTCCGGTAATCCCGAACTGGCTGCCAAGAAAATATATCGCCGCAGCTTTCAAGATCGTCATCGCAACATAGTTCCACATTGTGGTACTTGCTTTGCCGAGCCCGAGCAGAACAGCATGAAGCGGTGCCTCGAAGTAATGAAGGAAAAACACCGGTGCAAGCAGCTTAAGGAGCGGACCCGCCTCGGGTGCGTTATAGAGCAACGTCGTCAAAGGTGTAGCCCATATGTATAAAATGACGGTGGCCGGAGCCCCCACGAGTAGCGCGATCCGCATCGCCTGATCCAATCGCCGTTGCACCTCCATCCCGTTGCGATTCGCCATCGCTTCACTAACTGCCGGGATAAGCGCTGTCGATAATGAATGCGTTATGAAGCTCGGGAAGACGAGCAGGGGGAAGGCGTAGCCGACGAGCAACCCGTACTGCTTGGTCGCCATGGCGGTACCGAGTCCGAACAGGGCAAGGCTTTTCGTGATCAGCATCGGCTGGAACGCGCTGTAGATTGAATGGACGAAGCCGAGGCCGGTAGTCGGCAAACCCATCTGCATCAGCTCAGTGAAGGTGCGCTTTCCGTGCCGCAAATGCACAGAAGCTTTTTGGCGCAATCCGTCGTTCTTCTGATATTGCTTGTACTTTGTAAGTAAATAGGTCAGCCCGACCCCTTCGCCTACAACAGCGCCGACCATGGCGCCAGCAGCAGCAAATTCAATTCCGTATGGAAGCAAAAGATGCACGAGAGCGAGCATGCATGCAATGTGGGCCATGTGCTCGAAGACGTCCGACAACGCGATCGACTTCATATGCTGCTTACCGCGGAAATAGCCTTTCAACACGGCCGATATGGCGACGATCGGTGCGATCGGCGTAATGGCTAGCATTGCATAGTAGGCTCTCTGGTCGGTCAGGAACAGGGCCGCTATATACTTCGAGCCGAGCAGGGCCAGCAAGGTCAAGATGACGCTTAACGTCCCCGTGATGGCGAGGGAAACGGCGAGAATCCGCTTCTCCTTGAGCTTATCGCCTTTGACATCCGCTTCGGCCACCATCTTCGAAATGGCAACCGGCAGTCCTAGTTCAGTTAATGTAATGACTAATGGTACGAGAGGATGAGCCATCATCAATAGTCCGATGCCTTCCGCTCCCAAGGAACGGGCCAGAAAAATGCCGCTGACAAATCCGAGTATTCTCGTAGTCAAGGACGACGCTGTCAACATAAACGTCCCCCGCACAAATGATTGTTTTTGCATGAGATGCCTCTTTTACTTGGAATAGGGTGCTTCTTCTATATATATTCGGATAGGCCGAATACATGCGAACAAGCCAGCCGCACCTCGTTCGTCGGAATTTCCCTTTCGCGTCACTAGGCCTTATATTGAAATTAAATAATTATCTAATATTTATTGGGGGAAATGAAATGGTGATTGTGAGACTCGCTACTGAAACAGATCTTCCACATGCGTCAAAATGTTCTCAAATGTGGGCGACCGAGAATATTACCTATGGATTAGGAGCAAATAGTGAAGAATTACTAAGAAATCTGATCGGGGATTATTTTTGGGTGGCAGAACTTAATTCGGAGATCGTTGGTTACGTGTTTGGCAGTGTACATGTGAGCGATGGAACGGCAGTGATTGAAGAAGGCGAGCGTTATCTTGAAATCGATGAGGTTTATGTTCGACCAGAACATCGCAATGACAATATAGGACATCAGTTGGTGGATCATCTTCTCCAGACTGCGGAACAAAAAGGCATCACTCGTTCAATCGTTTATTCTGCAACGAAGCAATGGCAACAAATTGTAGGGTTTTACGAGAAACATGGTTTTAAAATGTGGTTTGTCCAGATGTATCGTTAGTTAGTTTTGAACTACCCAATGAACCTCCCCCACTTACGCTTCACTAAGAAGTAGGGGTTTCTTACCATTACTTGCCGTAACTTTCTGCAAGACAGCAGGTTGGCTACTGTCTTTCGCTACTCATGTAGCGGAAACCGAACAGCAAGCTATCGTAAGCAACACTTTTACAAGTGGGTGGGAACTCACCATCTACTACTTCTAGCGTTAGGCTATCCGTAGATACTTGACTTCTTTCGTTTTGCCCAAATCGCGTATGTCTCCATGAAGATATTTGGATAAAATTCCCTTGCTACCGTGAACATCTCGATGTTCTTCATAGCCGCAGGAACATTTATAATTTCTTGTAGACGTCTTTTTCCTTCTACCGCAACAAGGACATTGTTGACTTGTATAGCTTTCATCTATCGTCTTCATCGTTGTTCCATGTTCTTCGAGCTTGTATTCGAGTTGCTTTTGAATTTTACCGAAACTCCAATTGGATAACTTTTGATTTACGATTTTTCTTCTTTTCTTTTTAGTGTTCCTCTGTACGCCTTCCACTTTGCCAACTACTATCGTTTTTACATCATTTTCCGTACACCACTGTACGAATTGTCTTGTTGTTTTGTGGATGGTATCGTTTAGTTGGCGGTCACTTTTGCTTAGCACGTACATTTTCGCTTTTTTGTACTTTTTCCATTGACGACTGCCTTTTTTGCACTTGCTCATGAGTTTTTGCAGCTCGGCTACCTTCTTGTTTCTAAGCCTGTGTATGCTCCTTACTTTTCTTCCTGTGATGATGACAGCTTTGTTTTCTGTGGTCGTCGCTGTGATGGAATGAATTTCACCCAAATCAACACCAACAACTTGATTTCCTTGGTTTTCCGTTGCTGCTTTCCCATCTTCATAACTC
>NZ_JBFUIX010000128.1:0-11084 GCF_056401635.1 Paenibacillus sp. P4_E11
AGCATGAACTGGATAGAGTTGACAATATTGGCCTTAGGCTCATCCGTTCAACGAGAAAATACATATCTGCCCATATCCGTTTTGCTGACCTGTATGCGTA
Source organism: Paenibacillus sp. P4_E11 (assembly GCF_056401635.1). Lineage (NCBI taxonomy): Bacteria > Bacillati > Bacillota > Bacilli > Caryophanales > Paenibacillaceae > Paenibacillus > Paenibacillus sp. P4_E11. The sequence continues at coordinate 101 of NZ_JBFUIX010000128.1, forward strand.
TTTGCAAGAGCTGCACCTTGAAGCTATCGGGTTCCGAACCACTTTACTGATAACCATTCGGGAGCAGCATCCGGCAGCTTTGGAAGACTTTCGCAGAGGTATGGGACTTCTCGATTGGCGGATTCTCAGTGATGAAGAACTCGCATCCGCTATGCATTCCGAGTTTGAGGACAAGGCTTACATCATATCCAAACTCCCAACTTCATTGCGGGAGAGCATAGTCCGCAAACTGCAATTTTATCAATTCTGGCTACATTTGTTCCGTGAGCTCAGCTTTGACTGGATTCACGAAAACAAGGAGCCGTTATTTTCGCTACACGATGTCGTATCCTTGCAAGACACTGTGGTGCTGGATCAAATTTGCTCTGGGGATTCGCGTTTCCGGGGTATCGTACTAGGTATGATCGCGATAATCCCACAGACGCCTTACTATATAAATCGGCAAATTGGATCAACTGCCCCTGAGTCTCTGTGGAGTTCGATTCAAGAAAACCCTGCCTGGTATGAATCCACTGCGGTGCAGGACTTTAATTCGTCACCGAATACTAAAGCTCTTAGAGCGCTGCTGGTGGCAGGCGACGTTGAAGCGCTGCGCTTGTTTGAACACATTTGCCAGTATTATTACGAGCAGGAGCGGCAAATTCCCGATTTCGCAATTCACATCTATCATATATTCGGTTTGCCTGAGGAGTCGGAAGATCCTGCGGACAACTTGGATATTCAAACCGGCAACAGCTGGGAGGAGCTCTGCCGTGACATGGCGCAGGATATGTACGGTGAAGTGCTGATTCATCCTGAGCTTCCCAACGGATTCATTCCTGATATCGTAGTGAATGACAACGTCACTTACAAGCATGGGAAGCTAACGCMCGCTGCTCGCATGATCGAGTGTAAAAAGAGTGATAAATTTATTTATCGCGAGGATCCTCCGCAGCGAGGTCAAGACATTACGGAATACAACAACCATACGACTGCCAAGTACCTTCCCTACTGCGATAGGTTGGAGTATTGGATTTTGGAAGATCTCCATTATTTGGAGTTGAAGCCGATTCCTAATCGAACTGTCCACGTCCGGACGGCTGCCGATTTTCTCAATGATCCAACTGTCTCAGATAAACATAAAGAGGCTATTCGTCAACTGCAGCATTATTACACGAGCTCCGTTGAACAAGAAATGATCGACTATCAGTCTTCCGAAGTTTATCAGACTCTTGAGCGAATTAGCAGTATGACGAGTGGGCTTCTGCATCAATTCCGATTTGAGAGGACACATGAGTCTGATGAGCCGGAAGACGCAAGGCTGACAGAGCATGAGAACGATCAGACACAACCAGCCCCCGACTTGAAACAATCCGTACAGGCTGCTGTGACAGTCACCAAGGAAACCAAGCTTCGAACAGCAAACGGAGGAGATAGCATGACATACTCGGCTAAAGAAATTTCTGCGGAATTGAAAAAAGAACTCAAAGCGATCCATGCGCGGATTCGGGAGTTGAACGATTTGGTCTACGCCTATGAACAGTCGGCGTCCGCCTTGGAGAACCATCTGGAGGATATACAAATTGCTGACTCGGGCGTGGATAGTATTCCGGAGGAATACGAATTTACAGGCATGAACCAGCAAGTGTTTAAAGATCTTTTTTTGCGAAAAGGGATGTATGAAGTGAAGTTCGAGGGGATGGGCAGCGTGCGTGTTTACGTGAAAGCAAAATCAACGGAGGAATCCGTCGGGTTTAGTGACAACGGCTCTTCCATCATTGAAATTAGTAAAAGCTGGAATCATCACGTACATGTAAAGACGTACGAAGATGATATCTTTTGGAAGATCACGATCCGATTAATCGAAAAGTGAGCGTGGTGCACGTTCGCTGATGGGGAAGGTGAAAATGTCCCGCATACCGTTTATGTGGAGTGTGTTTGTTTGTTGGTGTATAAGGGTTTTGAGTGAGTCATAGAGGTAGTTGGGGACGAACTGGGGACGTAAATAACTCACGTCCCCAGTTGTTTTTGCAGTGGCTAGAATTTATCAGTAGCCGTAGTAGACTTGGTGTAGCATTGACTAAGTGGACCGTTTAAGATTATTCGTGGGGAGCCGTACCATAAGTGACGGCGAAAAATTCGAAAGTCAGGAAGGGTGTAGAGGCCTTTAGAATTGTGAAGAAGAAAGGTGCTATAGAGATATGTTTATCCCTCTAGAGATGGCTCTAGGGGGATTTTTGTGTAACCAGATAGGTTAAACCTGGGATGTTTTATGTTTCCCGACAGCTCCTTTCGCATTTTTCGCCGATAGCCCCGTACACTTCCTCTCCGGCTTCCATTAATAATCCGCTAAGATCTTCCGCATTAAGTTATGCAGAGCATGATGTCAAACTTTTCTTCGAGAAAATGTCAAGGTATTGAAATTCCATTAAGATTTCATTAAGAAAAGTCGTTTTAATACTTGTTAAAATATAAGGAGTGTAAAAGAAGAAACGCTTTATAGCATAGAAAGTGGTGAGTAATTTGCGGCATTATTTGCGAAGAAGCATGTCCATTCTTATGATCGTTACCTTACTAATTAGTTCAGGGCTACTTGCACCGACTCCAGCTAAGGCGGGTTCAGCCGAAGAAACCTACGTATGGACATTAACAAGTCCAGTGGGCTTGAGAGCTATTGCATATGGAAATAACCTTTATGTAGGAGCAGGGCTAAACGGACTTATCTACACCTCACCGGACTTAGTGACCTGGACGAAGCAGGATGTGAGTGCCCAGACCAATAAGGGACTCAATACCGTTAAATTTTTAAATGGAAAATTTCATGCCGCAACTGGACGGGATGATTACAAGACGGGAGCTTTTTTCATCTATTCAAGTGACGGCACAAATTGGAGTGCCGGGACCGGCAGCTATGATACCTATGATTTTTCTTCAATTGCTTATGCGAATAACAAGTACCTGGCAACCTCATCTAATGGCGGAGGGATTGTACAATCTTCTACAGGTGCATCTTGGAGTGATACGACAGTTGGAGAGGGTGCTCCCCGTTATACTGACATTACATATGTTAGTAACCGGTTTCTTGTAGTTGGCAGTATAAACAACTTAGTTGGAGTAGTTAGACAGTCTGCGGACAACACGGGAACCACATGGGAATCAGACGTATCGCTTACCAATGTGAGTCGTTTAAATGGTATAGCGTCGGATGGCAACCAAGTCATTGCGGTCGGTGTGGGCGGAACAATTTTTCGTACAGACGCTACAAGTCCTCTTCTACCAACTGTAGCCGTAACCTCTCCTGTCAACAGTACTCTTGAAAAAGTGGCCTATGACAGCGGCAACGGCGGGCTCTATGTTGCAGTAGGCAAGAGTGGTGCGATTATTACTTCAAGCGATGGGATTAATTGGAAAATCGAAACTGCAACACCCGGGTTAGGGGGTTATAGGGACGTCATCTTCGGGAAAAATACTTTCGTTGCTGTGGCAGATGATGGCGTGTACAAAAGAGTGTTGGTCGGAACAGTTAGCTTTGACAGCAAGGGTGGAACGACTGTGAACAGCCAAGTCGTGCCAATTAATACTAAAGCCAATCAACCGCAAGTGCCGATAAGGACCGGCTATACCTTCGCTGGTTGGTATACCGATACTGAGACGACGTCACTGTTCGACTTTGAATCTACGACAATAACAACAGATATTACGCTATATGCAAAATGGACGTTATTGCCGCTTTCTGCGCCTGCAAATGTGACAGCGATAGCTGGAGATCAGCAGGCCATGATATCGTGGAGCTCTGTGACCGGAGCTACATATTATAATATCTATCAAGGAACTGCATCCAATACCTATAGTCACACACCAGTAGCGACTGTATCGGGCACTACTTATAATTACAACGCGATAAATCTAACGAACGGCACAACCTATTATTTTGCAATCAAGGCGGGTAGCACAGTAACCAGCAGCACATACTCCAACGAAGTGCTCGTGACACCGGAAGCGGTCGCACCGATCGGTGTGCCTAGCGCACCGACGAATGTAACGGCGACCGCAGGCAATGGAACGGCATCGGTCAGCTTCGACGCCCCAGCGAGCAATGGGGGAAGTGCGATCACGGGCTATACGGTTACGTCGAGTCCAGGAGGATTCACAGGAACGAGCACAACCGCGAGTCCGGTCACGGTTACGGGATTGACGAACGGCACGGCTTATACGTTCACAGTAGTTGCAACGAATAGCGCAGGCAACTCCGCAGCATCCGTGGCATCAGGGAGTGTGACGCCCGTCGCACCGATCGGCGTGCCGAGCGCTCCGACGAATGTAACGGCGACCGCAGGCATTGGACAAGCGACGGTCAGCTTCGACGCCCCAGTAAGTGATGGGGGAAGTGCGATCACGCTGTATACGGTTACGTCCAGTCCAGGAGGATTCACAGGAACGAGCACAACCGCGAGTCCGGTCACGGTTACGGGATTGACGAAAGGCACGGCTTATACGTTCACAGTAGTTGCCACGAATAGCGCAGGCAGCTCTGCAGCATCCGTGGCATCAGGGAGTGTGACGCCCGTCGCACCGATCGGCGTGCCGAGCGCTCCGACGAATGTAACGGCGACCGCAGGCATTGGACAAGCGACGGTCAGCTTCGACGCCCCAGTAAGTGATGGGGGAAGTGCGATCACGCTGTATACGGTTACGTCCAGTCCAGGAGGAATCACAGGAACGAGCACAACCGCGAGTTCGGTCACGGTCACGGGATTGACGTACGGAACAGCGTATACGTTCACAGTAGTTGCCACGAATAGCGCAGGCAGCTCTGCAGCATCCGTGGCATCAGGGAGTGTGACGCCCTTCGCACCAATCGGTGTGCCGAGCGCACCGACGAATGTAACGGCAACCGCAGGCAACGGAACGGCAACGGTCAGCTTCGACGCCCCAGCGAGTGATGGGGGAAGTACGATCACGCTGTATACGGTTACGTCGAGTCCAGGAGGATTCACAGGAACGAGCATAACCGCGAGTCCGGTCACGGTTACGGGATTGACGAACAGAACAGAATATACGTTCACGGTGGTTGCAACGAATGGCGTGGGATCAAGCCCAGCTTCCTCCCCATCCAACCCCGTTACGACAAGAAATAGCTCAAGCGGAAGTTCAGGCAGTTACAATGGTTCAATCAGCAGCCCAGTCTACTCAACGAATGGGATACTAACGCTTTCGGTAGGAAGCATCGGCGAAGTGAGCTTGGATCAAGCGATCTTCATTCGTATTCCGGCCAATGCTACCAGCAAACCATTGGAAATCAATATTGAGAAGGTATCGAATACGCAAAATCTTTTTGCACATAATGAAATTTCGGCAAGCCCGGTGTTCGACGTTCAGAAAAATATTCCAGAAAACCTCAGTAAGCCAGCTACGTTGACTATGGTATTTAAACAAAGCCAAGTGAATAGCAACCAAACGGTAGCGATTTTTCACTATAATGAAGCAACGAAAACATGGGTGAAAATCGAGAACGGCCAAATCGAAGGCAATCGCATCAGCGTAGAGGTGAACACCTTTAGGAAATTTGCGGTGCTGGTAGTAGACCGGGCGTCGGGGTTGCCCATTGGAGCACCCTCGATAGACGAGTCGAAGGAAGTTAACTTTAGTGACATAGCCGGGCACTGGGCAGTATCCGACATAAATAAGGCAGTACAGAGCGGATTCGTGAATGGGTATGGGGATGGCACGTTCAAGCCGAATGCCATCATCACTCGGGCTGAATTTGTGGTGATGCTGATGAAGGCGTTGAAGCCRCAAGAGGAAGCTGCGAAGGTTACGTTCACCGATTCGGCGAAGATTGGAACATGGTCGCAGAAAGCGATAGAGCAAGCGGTTCAAGCGGGCATCGTTAGAGGCTACTCGGATGGCAGTTTCCGTCCAGATGCAGAAATTACACGCACAGAGATGGCTGTGATGATCGCTAACGCGCTAGCACTGAAGGTGGAAACGAATACTGTAACCGACTTCGTGGATGACGCAGACATTCCAAGCTGGGCGAAGGCGCAGGTAGCAGTGTTGAAGAATCTTGGCCTTATTTCAGGCAAGGGTTCGAACAAATTCGCTCCCAATGATAAGGCAACTAGAGCGGAGGCCGTAACAATTCTGCTAAAGATGATCGATCAAAAGAGTAAGCAGGGTTAAGCAAGCGATCACCGTTATCAGAAACATGATTAACAGATAATAGGGCACCTTTTGGGTGCCCTATTACATTACCTATTACGACTTTGATTGTTCACGCTGATGATTTGGCAGCTGGACCTCGAATACTGTTCTTTCAAAAGGGACACTCGTCAAGGTAATTGATCCGTCATGGAGGGAAATGATTTCTTGGACAATGGATAGTCCAATGCCGAGTCCTTCGCCTTTTCTGCTGCCATCGACACGGTAGAACCGTTCAAAAACATGCTTTTGATCCTGTAAGGGAATGCCGCGTCCTTTATCGATAACCGTCATGAATAGGGCATCATCCTTTTCCGTAAGCCCGACCTCAAGATAATGGCCTTCTGATCCGTAACGGATCGCGTTGTCCAACAGGTTTCGCAGCGCACGTTCGATTAGGGAGGCATCAATCMAGGCTTGGATATCCTCGTCAGGTATATTTACTTCAACAGTAAAGTTTTGCCCCTCAAGAAACATAAGGTAGTCAGCAGCCATTTTTCGCATCATTTCAGATACATTATGCATTTCAACGTGAAGCTCTAAATTCTCCTCATCCTGCCGAGTAATATCCAACAATTGATCTAATAGCTTATCGATATAGCGAGAACGCTGCAACATAACTTTGGCACTCGCTTGCAGTTCCTTCTCATCCTTATACAAACCAGCGCGAATCGTTTCTGCGTAACCTAAAATCATCGTTAGCGGGGTGCGTAGATCATGGGAAAGATTAGATAACAGCACATTTCGTCTGGTGTCAAATTGCTTGATTTGTTCACTTTGATTTTGAATACGGCGAGCCATGGCATTATAATGCGTAGTGAGTTGGCCAATCTCATCCTTTTTCGTATCCTCTAGTACAGTGAGATCACTTTGGAGGTTAAGCTGCCCAATAGCATGATTGAGCTTATTGATTCGTTTGTTCATGGAAGAGAAAAACCATAGAGCTAGCAGATAGGGAATTAATAAAGCAACGATTAACGGTAGCATAAAAGTAGACATGGCTTTAAAAGTGCGCATGAAAAAATAAATTTGCCCTTGTTTCATGTCGTTACTGGAAAAGCTCATTAGCAAATAATAGGGTTGATCCTCTTGGCTAATGGAATAAGTAAGCGTAACCGGTTTATCGACCCCCCATAGGTTCTGAGGCATATGAAGCATTCGATTCGCAAGCTGCCCAAAATCATAGGTTTTCTTTTCTCCGAAGGTATCATAGATCGTCGATCCATCTGCTGAAATCCATTCATAACGAATATCAGGATGGTTGCTATGAGCATTATCCAATATTGGCGTTATGTCTTCGATATGAAAAGCTTGACGGGTTGTAATCGTATCAAGGACTTCTTGCGAGATGGCGTTCAGGCTTTTCAGATCATAACCGCTATCTCCTATTTTACCTATAACGAGACTAAGTGAAGAAAACAGAAGAACACTAATGATTGCACTAATGAGCATAAATAGCCAAAGCTTTGTTCGACTTTTCATTGCCCATCTCCTGAGAATTTGTAACCGATTCCACGTATGGTGTGAAAGTAATGAGGCGAGTCCTCCGTGGGTTCAAGAATGCTTCGCAGTCTGCTTATAAAAACACTTAAATTGTTATCATCAAAGTTTTCATGATTCCATACCCGCTTGTAAATTTCTCTTTTGGTTAAAACGCGGTCTGGATTTTGCATGAACAATTCTAAAAGTCGGCACTCTACCGGGGTTACAGAAAATGATTCTCCATCATATCGCAAAAAATAATTATCGATATCCAGCACTAATTTGTTTAAACGTAGAATCTTGGTAGGAAAAGAAGAATGAGGGCGATGTCTTCTTAACTGTGCTTGCACACGAGCAACCAATTCCACTGGGCTAAAAGGCTTTGTGACATAATCGTCTGCACCTAATCCGAGCGTCAGGATTTTGTCCTGCACTTCTCGTCTTGCACTAAGCGCAATTACTAATGATTCCATATTTGCGTCCCGTAGATACTGCAGTACCTCGAACCCGTTGCCATCATCCATCATGAGGTCCAATATCACTAATTCTATGGCATTTTCCTGTAAGTATTGAATAGCTTGTCGTCCTGAACTGGCTTCTATGACTTGAAGTTCCGCTTGTTCTAAATGCATCCTAATTAACTGACGAATTTCGGGTTCGTCGTCTACTATTAAAATTTGATTGATGGTGAATCATTCCTCCTACTTCAGCTAAATGAAGCCAATCTTGATCACGATCAAATCATATCAATAATAGATAGAGAAATACATATTTACTGCAATTCATTAAGAATCTATTAAGAAAAGTACATCTGTATTTTGATAGGAGAATAAAGGAATGATTTTTGAGTCAACTAAAATGAGGAGGTTGGTTTATGTTGATGGCACGTTGATTCAATAAATAGCAATTGCAAGATTGTGTAGGAAATCAATTGTACTATTTAGTAGAGCAACGTCAATAGGCCAACGTTGATCAGGGTATGATGGATCAATGTCTGCTTCGTGTGATATTTGATTTCTTCGGTTAACGATTAGATTTTGTTACAAAACACCCCAGCACCAAAACAAGTATGGCGATAATAAATTCAATCCAAAAAACCGTTTGTAGGCCGTTAAGAACGCTCTGTGTTTTCTCATGCACTGCAGTGGGATCGAGCGAATGTTGAAGATAACGATTGGCTCCGGATGACATGACGCCAACGAACAAAGCGATGCCCATTCCCCCGGCAATCTGTTGGAGCGTATTGTATATGGCTGTGYCATGGGCGACTAGATGACGCGGAAGTTGATTTAATCCCGTTGTCTGTGCCGGCATGACGACGAACGATATGCCAACAAATAAGAGGATATGATAAAAAAGAACGGAACCTTGCGCAGTATCGCTGTCGATACCGGCAAACAGCCATAAGGATATGGTGATCAAGAGCAATCCGGGCACTATGACGAACCTCGGCCCGAATTTATCGAATAATTTTCCCGTCACCGGCATCATCATTGCGTTTAAAATACAGCCGGGCATCAGAAGTAAACCTGCCGCGAATGCTGTCAGCTGCATCACATTCTGCAAATAGATCGGCAGCAATGTCGTGGTGGCGAATAGAACCATCATCAGGACGACTACCAATACCGCAACCAAAGAAAAAGTGCGATGCCGGAATACGGACAGATCAATCAACGGCTCTCTGATCTTGAGCTGTCTCCATATAAGCAAGAGCAAGAAGAGGCTTCCTAGGGCAATCAAACCGTAACCCTCAAGCTCAGACCAAACATTTGTTCGTCCGAAGCCGTAGATGACGCAACCGAAACCGATGGTCGATAACACAATGGATAAAAGATCGACCCTTGGCTTGGTTAGTTCTGTCACATTCATTAAGTACAGGAATGCATAAATAATTGAAAACAATGCGACAGGAATCACCATAAAGAATAGCCATCGCCAGTGTAAGGTATCGATGACCAGACCAGACAAAGCTGGCCCGATGACAGGGGCGACCATAATGACCAGCCCCATGAGACCCATGGCCGCACCCCGGCGTTCTAGAGGATAAAGGGCGAGAATCGTATTCATCATCAACGGGACCAACAATCCTGTCCCGCAAGCTTGAACGACCCTGCCCGTCAGCAAAATTTCGAATCCAGGGGATCCTGCACACAAGCAGGTGCCGGCTAAAAATAACGCCATCGCAGACATAAACATCTGGCGAGTCGTGAACCACTGCTGCAGCAATGCGGTCATCGGCACCAGTACGCCGATCACGAGCATATAACCCGTCGATAACCATTGTATGGTCGAAGCAGAAACGTTGAATTCCCGCATCAAACCAGGAAACGCATTGGCAAGTAAATTTTCGCTAAGAAAAGCAACAAATGCGCCTATGAGCAGCGCGGCTAACATAGGCCCTCTCCTCAATCTGCTTGCTTCGCGAGCCTGCTCGTTCATCTTGTACCTCCCGAACGTTCTTTTTGTTCTGTCCTTGACACCGAATGGCGGCCTGTCGTGCAAGTTATCCTGCATCATCGCTTTCTAACAAGGAATAAAAATGATCGCGGTCTTCATCATCGAATTTGCCGATTGTCCGTACCCTGACAAATTCATGTCCACCATTCATGTCTATTTCCTTGCCATACCTATTGTAGAGCGCAATCATATTGCCATCCCGATTCAACTCCATGTACCCGTAGCATTCTGCTTCGGGCGCTTTACCGTAAAGGAGCATAAATCTGATTTTGTCCACTCTGTTCATGCAGACCCTCCTTTTCTGTCTACCCTCTCCCATTGACCTGAAGAGAATTTTACGTGAAACTGGATGAATTGGAAAAAGCGAAAATGCTTCTCATACTCGGAAATTCATTCCTAATTCGAAACCATTAGTGGGGCGCCCCCGCTTTTTTGCTCATTTGCACATTATCTCTTGACAGGATGAGGTTTGGGGATTATGATATCGTGCCGGTTAACTCAATAAGGTAAATCAATAAAAAGGCCGACTTTTCGAAGTGCCTTGGCACCGAATCGTCAGCCTGACGTGCAGATCATGAAAATAAAAATCCATAAGAACATCAACTAAGGGGCATGCCGTGGCAGCTCCTTTAGCATTTTTCGCCGATAGATCCGTTAAGCTGAACCATACCACAAGTGACGGCGAAAATTGGGGTCTTGGAGGATGGAGAAGAGCCTGTAGAAATGGTTGCGGAGATTCAGCATGGTCACCAATTCAAACCTTGATCCAGGTTACATTTGAATCTGGATAGGTACACTCTACGGCTTCTTCCCGAAGGTCTACGATGACATCGCAGTGCTCCTCACTAACAATCCTGTATAACTA
>NZ_JBFUIX010000129.1:0-10886 GCF_056401635.1 Paenibacillus sp. P4_E11
GGGGCTACTGTCCTCAAGGATAGTACCAAATCAACCACTTCATCCTATAATCGAATAAACGGGGCTACTGTCCTCAAGGATAGTACCAAATCAACCACTTCATCCTATAATCGAATAAACCTCCACCCACACTTCATATAAAGAAGGGGTGGAGGTTTATTTTAGTTACGTAGGGAGAGGTTCTAACGTTCGTAATTTCATTCAACTAACAGGAAACGTTAGTTCAATAACCAACCTGGAAGAGGCTGCCAGCATGGGACTTCTGCCTCACTGCGCTAATAGGCAATATTGTTCAAAAACTTAGGACAAGGACCGTTTTCCTTTTTCATACATGTATAATATTGTATGATCAAAAAAAGATAAATCTGCACTTTGATAGATGATCATTTTTGGTTATAGTGGAATCGCCGTACAGGGAGGGGTCGGTTTGGCAGATTGCACGTTTCAATTATTGGGCAGTTTGAAAATCACCTTCGAAAACGAAGATTTGACGTCGATGATACCCGGTAAAAAAGCGAGGTTATTGCTGGTATATTTGGTTCTCGGCATGGACATGCCGCAAAGTAGAAAGCAAATTGCCTTTAATTTTTGGCCGGATTCCACCGAGAGACAAGCTCTGTCCAATTTGCGGAAACTCCTTCACGATCTGCGCCAATTCCTTCCGCGAATAGACCGATATCTCAAGGTCACTCCCGCATACATTCAATGGCTTCATGAACCTGTCTGTTATTCGGATGTGCGCGAGTTTGAACGGGCGGCGCAAGGACAAACCCTATATGAGCTGAGAAGAGCGGAAGAGTTGTACCGTGGAGAGCTTTTGCCAGGGTTTTACGAGGAATGGCTTCATTCGAAGCGTGAATTGCTGGCTCAACTCTATTTGAAAGTTCTGGGGAAACTCATTTCTATCCTGGAAAGTCAAAGGGAGTATACGTCAGCCTTATTTTACGCGAATAAGCTGCTGGTCCAAAACAAATTAAGCGAAGAATCATACCGCACGCTGATGCGGTTGTTTGCCTTAAACAAAGATGTAGCGGGCGTCATGCACATGTATGAGCAGTTGCGCTCCGTTCTGAGAACTGAGCTCGGGATTGCACCTGCGGAGGAAACCTTGCAATTGTTCGAAAGACTCACGCAGAATGGGGGTGAACATTCGACTGCCGCGTACAGCCAACCCCCGCTTATCGGCAGAATCGACGAATGGGGAAGCTTGGTGAGCGCTTGGAAGGATGCAACTGTCGGCAAAACCTCTCTGCTGCTCTTACAGGGGGAGGCGGGAATCGGCAAAACGAGACTGGCTCTGGAATTTAAGGCATGGGTAGAGAGCCAAGGGATGCAAACGGCATTTGCCGGCTGCTACCCATCGGTGAGTTCGCTATCCTATGCTCCGGTGACGAGCTGGCTCAGGAGCCTTCCCTTGCCGCAGATGAATCCGGTATGGCTGTCAGAATTAGCCCGCTTGCTGCCGGAGCTGTTTGAACGATACCCGAACTTGCCGGAACCACATCCCATTCGGGAGAATTGGCAACAATTCAGATGGTATGAAGCGATTGAACGGATGCTTCTGACCAAGCAACCGCTGATCCTTATCCTTGACGATATTCAATGGAGCGACAAGGAAACGCTCCAGCTCTTGTCCTTTATCCTTCGCAGCGATTCCAAGACCCGACTGCTCGTGATTGCGACAGCGAGAACGGACGAGTATGCAAACGATGCCGCTCGGCATTTCGTCTCCAAACTTCGGATCGAACGGAAGATAACGGAAATCGAGCTTGCTCCGTTCAACGAGGAAGGTACGAAACGGCTGATGGCCGCGATTGTAGGCGATGCGCTTGCGGACAGCAATTCGTCCGGTTTACACGCGGCAACCGGCGGCAACCCGCTATTCATTGTGGAAACGATGAGAGATTGGCAAACAAGCAGCGGCAAGAACGAGTTTCGTCTTTCGCCATTGGTCATAACAACCGTTGAAAACCGATTAAGCAGGCTTTCACCGGATCGTATCCGGCTTGTTTCCGCCGCCGCTGCCGTCGGAAGGCCGGTATCGGCAGAGTTTATGGCGGTCGTTCTGGACATGCAGGAGGAAGCTGTTTTCGAAACAATGGAGCTGCTGCTGCAGCTCAAGGTCATGCAGGAAGATGGGAGCGGTCTCTACGATTTTTCGCACGATATCGTAAGGGAAACCGCATACAAACTGAAAACGATTAGCAGACGACGCAACTGCCACCGGCGAATCGCCTGCAGCTTGATCGCTTATCATCACAAGAAGCCCGAGGCCATTGCCGCAGAAATCGCCTATCACTTTGAAATTGCGGGAATGAAGGATGAGGCGGTTCCCTATTATGAGATGGCCGCATCGGCTGCCGAGATGATTTACGCCAATGAAACGAGGATCAACTATTATCGGAAGCTGTGCAACCTGCTGCCTCCCGAACGGATTCTGCCCCTCCTGATGAAACTTGGCGACGCCTTGATCATTACAGGGGATTGGAAAGAAGCCGAGAACACTTACAGACAATGGCTGGAACGTTCCGGGAGCTCCGCAACGATCCGGGAACGATCCCTCTGTGACGTGGCGATGGGCAATTGTTTGCGACTACAGGGGAAATATGAGGAAATGAGTTTTCATTTGGAGCGGGCGTTGCGCTGTTTTGAACTGACGGAGGACCATGCCGGACTGAGTTCTGTCTATGTCATGCTCGGTACTCTGCATTATTACTTGGGGAATTACGACAAGGCGCTTTCTTATCTGATGAAAAGAAACGAGTTGCCCCATGTCGGAAATCGAACCCATGAGGATTGCCGGTTCTTTGGTATTATAGGGCACGTCTTTTATGACCAATGCGAATATGAGCAAGCGATTCATTGGATCAGGAAACAATTGGGGATCGCCGCGGAGAACCAAGATAAGTATTCCATCGAACATRCCATGGGCGTGTTGGCGATGGTCTATATGGATATGGATGAAATGGATCAGGCCTTTGACCTCCTTGCCGATAAGATGGAGATCAGCAAGTCGATCGGGGATCGTATGGGCTTCGCCATTGCTCATGGTATGTTGGGCAAGTACTATTGGTATCTCGGGCACCATGCGTATTCGTCCCCATGCATCGTCTTTTGTCTTGAAGAAGCTGTTGCAATCAAAGATTGGCGAGTTGCGGCCATCATGCTCAGTTACGAAGGACGCAACCTTCTGGCGCAGCACCGATTGGAGGAGGCCAATCCGTTGCTCGAACGTTCGATTCGGCTGTTCAATCAACTGCGTACCCCATACTTCGCATGCGAATCGCTCTATTTCATGAGCTTGCTGAGGCAACGCCAATATCAATACGAAAGCGCTGTTGAGTCGGCGGTAGAAGCGCTGGAGATTGCAGACCGGCTCAAACGGAGGGATATGCAGGTCAATCTGCTTGTGCAACTGTCGCGTTTGAAGATGGATCTAGGCTGGATAAGTTTAGCCGAAGCGACGAACCAGCTGCAGTGGTTGCTTGAGCAATCTCCCGGTCAACAGGAACAGGCTGTTATTCGATTCGCGCTGTGGAAGCTGTATCCCGAATCGCCCGAGCATCGGACCCCGGCGCTCCTGTTGAACGAAGATCTTTACCGGAAGTCGGGCAAACAGCAATACCTTGACCATTGCTGTGAGTTTGTCGATTTCCGTCATATGGCCGTGGCGCGTCCGATGCCGAAGCTTGCAGCCGAGGTGGAGCGATACAAAACGATCTCCCCGAACATTTTGGAGRATATCGATCATTATTTGAACCGTAAAATTTGAAGCGTTTTTGAAGCGCCCCTTTCTTTAGGATGGATCTAAAGAAAGGGGTTTTATATTTCCTGCTGGAATGATCGTTCAAATTGAGGTTAGGAAAGGTGTTGCACATGAGTCAGAAAAGGAACATTGTTTGCGTCGTATTGTTGGTTGCAAGTCTAATCGCCGGGTGCGGCGACAAAAGTAACAAAGCAGTAACGGGGTCCCCCTCTGCCAGCCAATCGGAAGGAGCTTCGGCCCAGGCTTCCAAAGGGGCGACCGCGAAAAATTCGGAGGGAGCGCAAACGGACGTCTTGAAGGATGCCGTTCTAGGCGCCAAGCTGAGTTACTTCGACTCCAAATTCGGAGCAGGCGTCAAGAAGGATAACGAATTGACCGTCGGCTACATGGACGGCAATATCAGGGTGACAGAAACTCAGGGCCAAGCTTATAACATTTTCAATCCGTATGTAAATCGTGGGGAGGCGCCAAGTCCGGACGAGGCTCTTGCATTCATCAAGCAGTTTCTGCCCCAGGACGCCGTTCTGATCAAGGAAGAGGAAGAGAAGGAGACCAAGATTCGGACTTACACGTATACGAGCAAAGCCTTGAAAGCTCAGACGGGACTGGCAGGGCAATTTATTATTCATATCTACAAGGATCCAAGCAACATCTCCAAAGTCAGGCAGGCGCAGATCAGCATCGATATTACGGCGAATATGTAAGTTCTAGGAGGTATTGTGATGAATGCTCGTAAGACGAAACCGATGCAAATCGTCATTTCATTCGCTATCATCTTGTCTTTGCTTCTCTCTTTTCTTCCGAATTTCGGTTTTGCCCAGAGTCCCGTTTGCACTTCTCCTTTTACAACGAAACCAATGATAACCGGGGGATATGCCCACACCGTTGCCTTGAACTACGATGGAACGGTATGGGCATGGGGGTACAACACAAGCGGTCAACTCGGAAACGGTTCGTACAATAACAGCAGCTCCCCTGTTAAAGTGCCCGCTCTGTGCAATGTTGTCGCCATTGCAGCAGGAGGGAACCATACCGTTGCACTGAAAAGCGACGGAACGGTGTGGGCATGGGGATCCAACGAGCATGGTCAACTCGGCTACGTCACAGATGCATATTTTAGTTCCGTCGCCGTGCAAGTGCCCAACCTGAGCAATATAAGCGCCATTTCAGCTGGTAACAGCCACACCGTTGCACTGAAAACAGATGGGACGGTATGGGCATGGGGAAGGAACGACTACGGACAACTCGGAGACGGAACAACTACAGCCGGCCGTTCTCCAGTACAAGTGAAGGACCTAAGCGATGTTGTCTCTGTTGCAGTAGGAGGCAATTACACTGTTGTCTTGAAACGCGATGGAACGGTGTGGACTTGGGGGTGGAACGCTGATGGCCAGCTTGGCTACGAAACGGTTCTCAACAATCATAACGATACACCCAAACAGGTGCCTAATGTAAGCGAAGTTAAATTGATTGCAGCAGGCTCCAGTCATACCGTTGTCCTGAAACGCGATGGAACGGTCTGGACTTGGGGATGGAACTACTCTGGGCAACTCGGCAACGGAACAACTACATCCAGCCATGATCCCGAGCAAGTACTCAACAGCCTTAATCCAAATCAAGTACTGAACGGTGTCGCCTCCATTGCGGCAGGAAGAATGCATACGATTGCCCTGTTAAACGACGGAACGTTGCGGAGCTGGGGGCTAAACAGCAGCGGCCAGCTGGGAGACGATACATATCGTGATCGTTTATTTGCAGCGCAATCTGGCCTGAATGGCGTTCTCGTCTCCGTTGGAGCAGGATATGACCACACGGTTGCCATCAAAGACGACGGAACCGTGTGGACCTGGGGAACGAACAGCTATGGCCAACTAGGGTACAAAACGGATCCTCTAACGTCTTCCAAAGTTCCCAGTCCGGTTGATGGATTCAACGTAACCACAACCCATCCAACCTTGCAACTTGGCGGCAGAGAGCGCTTGTCGTATCCGGAGTGGTCAACGGCGCCTACGAAATTGAATGCTTATTTATTTAATCCGGGCAGCGACCTTACTAATGTAACACTTAAACTGCTACTCGGTTCCGGGTTGAGTCTTGTTGACGATGATGCTGTTCATACTTTCGACAAAATCACCTCTGGAACGATTGCCGAAACAACATGGAAAGTGAAGCCTACTGCACAAGGTATCCACCAATTAACAGTGAACGCTTATAGAGAGGGGGAACTTGAACCGTTTGCAACTGCTGCTTATCAGATTGAAGCATTAGGGCCGGTTGTACCGCCTAGCGTCACGTTGAGAGGACTAAATGGAAATCAAACTAACGGGACTCCAGTAGCTGCAAGATCTGCCAATCTTACCTTTAATGTGAGCTTGGATATTCCGTGCCAGGATGTCGTGTTTATTGCAACGGATGCTTCAGGACGGAAACATACGGGACATATGAGTCCAATTCCAGGTGCTGCATGGTCTTATGTATTCAATCCTTCTAGCTCGGGGTTAACGACTTCACCTTTAAACATTGAAATTAACCCTCAATGCGGACCAGGTATGCAATTCGGCATTGTATTAATCGATCCGAGCGGGATTGTTTACAATGCGGAGCGCGGAGACGAAAACGCCTGGCCGTTGCCCGACGCTACGGTCGTTCTGCAATACAACGATCCCGCGTTGGGCAAATGGGTTGACATGAGCGAGGAAGACTATCCGGGAAGATTAGACCCGATCACCAATCCTCAAATCACCGGCGAAGACGGCCGGTATGCTTGGGACACGGCGGCGGGACAATATCGGGTAATCGTCAGCCGTCCCGGATTTCAAACCGCTGCCAGTCGTGTCGTTGATGTTCCGCCTCCTGTAACGGATCTGCACGTTGGACTAACTCCTACGGATAGAGTTCCGCCAAGTCTCACCGTAACCGGTGTAACCTATGGCGCGACATACACCCAACCAGTTGCCATTCCATTCCGTGCGTCCGATGATGAAGCAGGTGTCCGGTATGTATCGTATCGGTTGGATCAGGGCGAGGTGCAAAGGGCAAGCGGCACTAACGGCACTGTTACTGTAACTGCACCGGGCTCTCATACCGTTGATTTCATCGTTGTCGATCATGCCGGTAATGAGCTTGCCAAGCAAATAACGTTTACGATTGACGGACAGCCGGCCGGTAACACCCATTACATTGTAGCGTTCAACAGCAATGGCGGTTCGCCGGTGAGCAATCAAACGGTGAGCAAGGGCAGTGCGGTAATACAACCAGGCGATCCGACCAAGACCGGATACAGCTTCGCAGGTTGGTACGTCGACAGCGGATTGACTTCGGCGTTCGATTTCGCAACTGCGATTGCCGGAGATACTATACTGTATGCGAAGTGGATGCGAAGCGGCAACGCAGACTTAAGCGCGTTAACGGTTTCGGACGGCATGCTAAGCCCTGCGTTTGCCCCCGGCACTACAAGCTATTCGGCGAGTGTGGCCAATGGGGTATCGTCGGTGACAGTAACAGCAACGGTATCCGATGCCGTCTATGCCACGGTGACGGCGAGCGTGTACAACAACGTCGGTACGCTGGTGAGCGGGCCGCTCACCCTGACGAGCGGTGCGGCGTCTCCGCCGCTTCCGCTCAGCGTGGGCAGCAACACGATTAAGGTGATTGTGGCCGCAAGGGAAGGTACCACGAAGACATACAACGTGACGGCGACACGTGCGACCCAGTCGTCCAGCGGTGTCACGGATTCATCGGGCAGCTCTGATTCATTAAATGGACCCGTTTCCTTGGGCGGCATGTCCAGCTCTACGACACGGTTCCGAATTCTCGTCAACGGCAAGGAATTTGAGCAAATCGCTGTATTCGCGATCTCGAATGAGGGTGGAAGAACGGTGTTTTCGGTGACGGTGGATGCGGCCCAATTGGCGGATCAACTTGCCAAAGCAGGAAATAAGCCAGAGATTTTCATTCCCGTGACGGCAAGTGCGGACAAAGTGACGTTAGTTATGACCGGAGACGCGGTCAAATCGATGGAAAACAAGCAGGCCGTGCTAATCATCCAAACGCCTAATGGAAACTACAAGCTGCCTGCGGCGGAAATCTTCATCGACCGATTATCGAAGCAGCTTGGGCAGCAAGTGAAACTGTCGGATGTCGTCGTGCATGTGGACATCGCCAAGAGCGATTCCGATAAAGCCAAGCTTCTGGGAAATTCGGCGGCAAGAGGACATTTTACCGTCATCGTTCCGCCGGTCGATTTCACGGTGACTGCCTCGTTCAACGCAAGGATGGTGACCTCCGACAAGTTCGATTCGTATGTGGAGCGTGAGATTCCGCTTCCGGACGGCGTAGACCCGAACAAGATCACGACCGCCATTGTGTTGGAGGCAGACGGAACAACCCGCAGTGTGCCGACTTCCATGACGGCGCGGAACGGTAAGTATTACGCAGTCGTCCACAGCTTGACGAACAGCACGTATGCCCTCATTTGGCACTCTGTTACGTTTTCGGATGTCGAGAGGCATTGGGCCAAACTTGCTGTGAACGATATGGCATCGCGGATGGTCGTTAACGGAGTCGATGAGAGCCGTTTCCAACCGGATGCGGCCATTACCCGAGCGGAGTTCGCGGCAATCGTCGTGCGGGCGCTTGGACTGGCCGACAACGGGAAAACGGCCGCCTTCACGGATGTGAAGTCCGATGAATGGTATGTCGGCGCGGTAGCGAAAGCGCAGGAGTATGGGATCATAGAAGGATATGCGGACCAGATGTTCCGTCCAACGAAGACGATCACCCGTCAAGAAGCCATGGCGATGATCGTGCGAGCGGGGAAGCTTGCAGGACTGGATACAACCCTTAGCGCTGCTGAGTCGGATGCTGTATTATCCAAATATTCGGACGGCGGGGCAGTTCAAGACTGGGCGAGGCAAGCGGTTGCCGTCGCCGTATCCAACGGGCTAGTCAGCGGCTCCGATGCGGGATTGCTGCCGATTAGCGACATCACAAGAGCGGAAACGGCGGCAATCGTTCAAAGGCTGTTGGAGAAAGCCAAACTAATCGTCGGCAATCTTTGAAACGTTATAAAGCTAACCGTGCTTACCAAGCATCTGACGACACGCAGCTCCTCGAACGGGTACTATATCTTAACAATCAACAGGTGAGGCTGCCGGCGTAACGGCAGCCTCGTTGACGGGTATTATAAACTCAGCCCAATGCGTCAAGTTTCCCATAAATTGCAAATTAAATGGCAAAGTCCTCGGGAGGATTCCACTTCAGGAAAGAATATGGTAAATAAAATAGTGCATATAAAGTCTGCCTCTTGATTATCTTGAGGTAGGGCTTTTTTGTATATCCGCCACCACTCTTCCAGACGAGAATCTTCACCGATAGCCATCCCTTTCGCTGGGTGACCTTATAACTTGCCGTTACAGACAGCTCGGAGGTTAGTATCACAAATATAGGTAAGTTTTTTTGCTCCACGTGAAGGCACGGGGTAGATGACCGGATTGGATCGTGGGCGAAGCAGGTAACTGCCCGCTCGATATTATAATGGCATAACCGATGCGAATCCCATCATCAAAACGAAGGAGTGATATTATGGTTAGTAATGTGCAGCCACCCAACCAAGCAAGACTGGCAGTATCGGCGGGGAGCATTCGCTTCGCTGGCCTGGCGTGCCTCATCGGCGGGTTGCTGTGGTCAGTGCTTGTTAGCGTCGACCAACTACAGGCGCCGGTACCTTCACTAGTCAGCGATTTACTGATAACTATCCCAATGTTGCTGGGCCTGGCGTGCGGGCCGCTGGGCCTGCTCGTACTCAGTACCAGCGGGAGCGGCCGGATGAGGTGGGTCGGACTCATCGGCACGTCTATCAGCCTACTGGGGGTATGTTCTTATCTGGCAGCTGCCTTGTCAAAATACGTCGCAGGGTATGAGATGGAGTTCTTTTATCCCGTAGGTGCATTACTGGTTGGAGTCGGTATGATAACGCTGGGGATTGCGGCGTTCGTAGCGCGATGGCTGACGGGATGGCGTCGGATGGCGCCGCTTTTCGTTGGGTTGTACTACGTAGCGATGATCCCGTTCCAAATCGTCTTCTTTATTATCCCTAGCGGGCAACCTTCGCCAATACTGCTCGGGTTCTGGAGCGTCGCATGGATTCTGCTCGGATATGCTATCTGGTCTAGTGCTCCTTCCTTCGAGCGTATTACCGGACAGAATCGTAAATGAGATGGACCCATACACATCAGGGGCGGACGCAACCGTTTGAACGGGGAACGACGATGGCATAAGTTGGGTTTCGATGTTTTTCAAGAGTTTTCGGATTTAATGGAAACCGGATTCTATGGTACGACAAAAGTATTATGGTATTGAACTAATTGGAACACATATTGTTTTAACCTAAGAGCCGAGAAGTCCCCTGCCTCTAAGCCACCTTGCTTTCGAAGAAAGAGCGTAGGCGGGGGATGAATCGGTGCTTTTAGAATGTTTTTGTTGGATTCAGTGACAAGAAATAGAACAAACGTTCCTTAATTTATGGTATAATCTATTCATGGGGGTGACTACATGAATAAGGCATATCGGTTCCGGATCTATCCGTCAACCGAGCAGGAAATGATGATTCGTAAGACGTTTGGCTCTGTTCGGTTTATCTACAATCAGATGCTGGCAGAACGTCAGAACAAGGTTGAAAGATACCATGACGATAACGAGCAACGGAAGCAGCAACGGTACCGAACCCCAGCCGGGTTTAAGCGTGAGTTCGACTGGCTACGGGAAGTAGACAGCCTCGCACTATGTAATGCGGAGCTGAATCTGAAGACAGCATTCCGGAACTTCTTCCGTGATAAGCGGATCGGATATCCGAAATTCAAAAGTCGGAAAAACCCGGTACAGAGCTACACGACGAACAATCAGAAGGGAACGGTTCGACTCTCAGCAGATGGGAAGCACGTCCGTGTCCCCAAACTCGGTGAGATTCGAATCAAGCTTCATCGGCAGATCCCCGAAGGACATCGCATCCAATCCGCAACAATCAGCCGTCATTCAAGCGGGAAAACGTATATATCCATCCTAACCGAATACGACGCAAGTGTAGCCCCCATCATCCCCCAGCCTGAAAAGGTTCTGGGAT
>NZ_JBFUIX010000130.1:0-10792 GCF_056401635.1 Paenibacillus sp. P4_E11
CTCCCATACTTGTTGTTCTTTCCAAGTCTTTATCAATTTTCATTAAATCAATATAATAGTTTACACGTATGAAAGTCAAATTAGAAAGGGTACCCCCTACTCTTTAGCTCTGTTAAGAATCTAAAGATCATGTATGTTAATAATAGAAGCCCCATAAAAAGGGTCTTCTTCTCATTATGCGGAAACCGTTTATCCGCTAACGTGCCCGTTAACATTCAATGGATTACTGAAATCAAGAAACGTTAACAATTATTTTTGACCTTATATATTATTCATTTTATACTTCGTCTTCTCTACTAGCCTTATCTTGTATTTTTCATTTAGATATCTTCCTATTGATTTCCCATCTCTGTTTAAGCAATGTACAAATGATTTAATATCATTTCCACTACGTAACAAAAAAATATACTTATCCTCAGCCGGTCCTTTCCCTAAACGGAAAGTAACCGCTCCAATCTCTTGTATCCTGACCAATGTGGTTAGTTGACTTCCCCGTTGACGGGAGACCCTCCATTAATATCAATCACGATTGTTTCATTTTCGAAACCCCTGACTTTTTTAAACGCTTAGTTCAACAAAGCCCCAACTTGGATTCACTTGAGGCTTCAACCTTCTCACGAATCCAAGAACGCAGCTTTTCAGCATAAAATGGTCGTTCATTAGGTTCAATTTGATAACCCTTCGTTAGATAGAGTTGATCGTTTTCATATCTTGGATAAACGTGGAGATGGTAATGCCACACATCTTGATTGCCAGCAGGCACATTGTGCTGACGAGTGGAAATCCCGTCGCACCCATATGTACTTTTCATCACAAACGCAGTTAATTGAGCTGCGCGGTGAATTTCTGCAGATATTCTGCAKGGAGTTCGTAGATGTTCTCGAAATGTTGGTTAGGAACAACCAAAACATGTCCTTTATTGTTTGGCCACCATTTGCTCCCTATAAATGCCGTTACATATTCATTTTGGTATATGATATCCCTTGTTTTGTTCCCTGATTAGGACGCTCAATTCCCGAATAATTCGGCAGAATGGACATTCATATCCTTCGGGCTTTAGACGCAAGTAATCTTTTCTCGTTGCGTTAAACTGCCCGTCACGAAATGCGCCGAATGAAAGTCAGCCTCTCCGCCCCACTTTCCCGTCACATGCAGCTGCCAGCGCCCGGTGTTTTCGGCGCCGTGCGTACGAGCACACCGTGGTTACTATTTCTGCATTCGTCGGGAATGTCACAATGATCTTGTCACAAAACAGGAATGTCAAAAGGTTCTTGTCATCGCCCAATGTCAAGAACCTTTTGACATTAAACAAAAAAGTCGCGATTTACGCGACTTGTAATGTGAAAATGATGGTGACTCCCGACAAAAAATGTCGGTTGACAAGAACTTGATGTCATAAGTGACAAGAACTTTGATGAATACTCACACGCGGACATAAAAATACATCGCCGTACGGCACGCTTATCAAAAGCCAGCAGCCGCCATGGACGAGAAAATAAAGTCCTTGACTGCCGCTGATAGAGTAGAATGCTGGTTCCCCAGTCCCCCCTCAACAAACCGTACGAGCGGTTTTCCCGCATACGGCCTTCCGATGTTCTTCACCCTGTGCAGTATAGCTACCCCAAGCACTAACTCTTTTCAATCCTATACGTCCGACAGTGTGCTGAGCGGCTGGCCGAGTGTCAGATAATCCAGTCCCACACGGGACGCGGGCTCTGACTTTCCTTTTATCGAATTTCGCAGGCTTTACGAAACGTATCGTTTTGCGGTATATATACAGGCAGACCGGTCTCAGCCGATTGGGCGGCAGCGATGGCGATAGCCGCGCTGTCTCTAGCCCCCCAGATGCCCGGCATCGCCGACTTGCCCTGTTTCACCAGCACGATGAATTGCTGTACGATCGCCGTATTCCCGCCCCCGTGTCCTCCGGAACGACTCTCGGGATAATACGTCTCCATTTCCCTGGAATGCCGCTTCATCACCGTAATTCGAAAGTTTTGTTCGTTGTTATAAAAACCGGTTATTTTCCCTTTCGTCCCCGTAAACATGAATTCCCGAGAATATTCGGGAGTAAAGTGACATTCCATGTACGAGATTCGGGCTCCATTATCATAGTCGATCAGAACCAGTCCGTTGTCATGCGTGTCGACCTCCTCGGCATAAACGCATAAGTCGTTTTTCAGCTTCACTCCTCCGTAATCCATCTCCAGCCCTTTCTTGTTATCGACGTAATAGGCGCATGTGGATGTCTCGTCGCACGTACGGCAACGTTTGTCGTTCGGGGCGCTACCGCCGAAGACGTCCAACCCGCTGGAGCTATACACTTTGACCGGCGATGCGTCGACAAGCCAGTTCGCCAAATCGAGCGAGTGCGTCCCTTTTTCGAGAATAAGACTGGTTACGTAATGTTTGCGCCGTTGAGGTCCGTGGTAATAATAATCCCCACCTACGGATACGTTGTCGAGTAGCGCAGCTCGAGCCCTACCATGAACACGCGCCCGGCCGTAAACGCCGCTTCCGCCATCCGGTCGCAGTCTTCGATCGAAGGCGCCATCGGCTTCTCGAGGTAAACGTGCTTGCCGGCCCGGAGCGAGGCAAGCGTATACTCGCATGCGCTTGATCGCTGCTGCAAATAATGACAGTGTCCAGTCCCGGCAGCCGCAAAAATTGTTCAAGCGAAGTCGTGGCAGGCAGATCGCCCAGTTCCTCGCGCGCGAAGTTCAAGCTGGCCGGACTGATGTCGCACAGTCCTACGAGCTCGCAATCCGGATGCTTGCCGAAATATTTGCCTGCGAAATATAATCCGCGTTTTCTGTTCCAAGTATGCCAATTCCGATTTTGTTAGGTTTCATTCTGGTCGCCGTCTATATGCGGCCTTCCTCCCCATCCTGTTCTCGCACCGTGCCTTCCGGGTGCTCCAGCTTCAAATCGAGTCCGTTCGTCATCTGCTTCCATTCCACTCTAATGTTGCCATACGGTGTCGGGATGTTGCCTTCGGCTTGGTGAAAAACCGACCTGACCGGCTCGACCCGGAATACCCGGAAGCCGGGCTCTACTGGCCTAACCCCCAATATATAAGCGTAATAAAAATAGACTGGGATGGCCGACCAGCCATGGCACAAGCTCCCGGCCTGCCCGAATGCATCGGCTCCGGCCTTCGTCTCCCAGAAGCTTGTCGCCCCGCAGAACAGCATATGCCCCCAATCGTCCGCAATCGTATCGAACACGAGCTGCCCGTATCGCTCCGGTTCGTCAAGCAAAGCCTTGAACTTGAATAAGGTGTAGCTGAGCGTAACGGGCACCCATCCGTGGTCGGGACAAGCCAACCGTTTCCTTAATCCGACCGCGAGCGGCTCCGGACATACTTTGGCGCAGAGCGCCAGCGATTGGGTTAATTCGGCGTAGTGCTCTCCCTCGCCTTCCCCCACATACGTGCGGTAAGCGAGGGCCGTCGAATCCCAAAAACGCTCATGTATGGCCGCTTTCACCTTTTTCGCGGTTTCCGAATAGTTTCGGGCTGCTATATGTTCCCCGCAGGCGTTCGCCAATCCGCCCGCAGCTTCCAATGCCATCGCGAAAAATAGATTAAGTGGCGCATCGAATCTCGTGTATGGCAACCCTTTGTAACCCGGCGCAGTCGCCCCCGCACCGTTCAAGCCGCGCTCCCAATCATAGAAATTCCAGTAGCTGGAGCTTCCCGGAGTTACCAGCAGCCCGTTTTGCAGATGTGCCGTATGTTTCTCCATCATCCGTTGAACGATGCCGAACATCGCTCTTGCCTGTTCGAAATCGCCGCTGTACAGCAAATGTTCCTCCAATTGAACGATCCATATAAAGCTGAACGATGGGATCGTGAACGGGCTCTTCGCCGGAGCGGTCAGCTCCAGATAGCCGTCATCTTTGAGTCCTTCGCCGAAAAGCCGATTCGAGGCGGCCGGAAAGTCGTACTCGCCGAAGCAGTAATATCCGCATAAAGCCTGATTTCTCGAATCCATGGCATAGAGCGCCTGCTCACGCCATGGCGTATCCTCATAGTGCTCGTGCATGCACAAATGGAGAGTGCGGACGGCCACCTGCTCGATTTGACGGTGGAGCCGGTCGGGGCAGCGAAACTCGCCCTTTCGTTCAACTGGATATTCGACCGACCGGAGACCGGCGTAATAAAGCACAAACTTTTCCCGAACGCCGCCAATATGAAGCTGCAGATAGCGCCCTGCCCACCTTTTCATATAATGGGTGAACGTTTGCCGCCCTTTTCCGCAGCGATAACGGGTTGCGAAATGTTTGCCGCGGACCGATGCGCGGACCCGAAGATCATCCAGATGCTCACCATAAGCGATATCGATAACCGCGCCTTCCTCTCCGTCCAGCTCCAGCTCTAAAAGACCGCATTGTTCCCGCCCCATATCCAACACCAGGTAAACGCCGCCGTTTTGTTGGAACGATTCGGGCTTGATCGACAGCCCGCCGGAGGAGGGAAGATTCAGCGAGTCGCCGTCGTCGATTATGAATCGGGACAACCGATGGGATAAATAATCGCGCTGCATCAATTCCGCAACTATAGCATCAGGCTGCTCGGCTTGTCTTTTGTACAATCCTTGGGTAATCAGACAAGAGCCGCAGCGGTCTTTCACTTCGAGCTTCCGCACCGGCCTTTCATACCATTTCGGATACTCGTCCAAAGCCCGTCGCGTCTCGGCTCGCTTCCACTCGCCTATCATCCGGTATTCCGGATCGATCCAGCTATCGCCGCGGGACGCATCGAATTCGAACGTAAAGCCCAGTTGAGCCGTGCTCATCGGGAGCCGACCGGAAGTATAAGCCGGTGACGGCCGGCAATACGCATCGCTCCCGCTTCTTATCGTCATTTCTTCCATTTCCAGCGTATAAATCAGACCGGGTAAGCCTTGTATATATTGAAAGCTGTTAACGCCTTGATAATAGGCCAGAACACATAACACGTTTCTCCCTTGCCGTAGCATAGGTCCGATCGGCAAACAGTCGTAAGCTTTATGATCCGGAAAGTCGTCATATTGTCCGGCATCCGCAAATCTCCCGTTGACCCACACAGCGTATTCCGAATCCACGGAAATATACAGCTTCGCATGCTCCACTTGCTGAGGCAGTGTAAACTCGTGACGGAATTCCACATATTGATTCACGTCGTCACGGCCTCCGCCGCTCCACATCCAGACTGAATTGTCTAACGGATTCATATTCTGCGCTCCCTCTTCTAATCCAATCATCCGATTTCCCCAACGTATAAATCATCAAACCGAGCCGTACCGTTGACGTCTGTGTTAGACAACAGATATACCTGCAAGTACTTGGCTGTCGAAGCAGACGTTACCTCCAATTCGTAAAACGTCCAATTCGAAGTGTGCTGGATCTCCTTCCACGTGTAGCCGATCGTGGATGTACCGTTTTCCCTGACCTGTCTCAGCCCGATCGATACGTTGCCGGCGGAAGCGCCGTTCTTGGCCCAGCCTTTCAATACATACTTGGTGCCGGGCTCAATCGCGATTAGGTCGGAGTTGATGACATTCCAGGAGTTTGCGGCATCGGGCTGCAAGGAAACCGCATATTGACCGCCATAGACGGCGTCCTGTACCCAGCTTCCCTTGCGCATCAGCCAGCCGGCGGGTCCTGTTCCTTGTGCGTTACCCTGCTCGAAGCCCGGATTAGTCAGCTTATTTTTATTAACTTGAACCTGGAGCGGGATCGACCGGACGAATTTCCCGTCTGCCTTGACCTGGATCGTTGCCGTATATACGCCATCGGTAACGCTCTTCGGCAAATATACCGAACCGTTAACCGTTGCTTGCTGATTCCCCGGCAAAAGCAGCGGAGAGGGTAGCTGAACGGTCATGCCGGACGGCGATAGAACCGGCTCGAACCCGACCTGCAAGCTTCTCGTCACGTTGCTTTCTACATTCAGAGTAAACGGGTAACTGCCGCCTTTATTCGCAATGATGACTTCAGGCTCCCTCTTCGCGGTCAGCAGATCCGTATAGGGAGTGTAAATGAACGTATCCGTCGAGATCGGGACTCCCTGTTTATTGGAGTACTCGAACTCGATTACGGCCTGCAGCCGATAGCTCATTTGTATTAACGGCTCTGCGATTCGGAAGCTGAACGTTTCCATAATCGATTGACCGCTCCCGAGCTGGGCGACGGTTCGGATCTCCGGCTCCAGGCCGAACGACTCCGGAAACTTAAGTGTTACCCGTACGTTTTGCAGTGCGGTCTCAGCCCCGTTGCGCAAGGTGAAGGAGAGTTCATTTAACTCCTCCTGTCCGACCAATTGACCGTTACCGACATGAAGCTCACTCAGAGCACTCGAGGCGGCGAGCGGACCCAGATACTCTCTTAATCGCTCAAGTGCGGCCAACATGTCCGGCTTCGAAGTACCGCTGCCGTTCCGATCGGCCCAATTCGACAACTGTTCAACTTTGTGTAATGCCTGAATCGCCGTTTGGACGGCATCGGCGGGATCGGGAGCGGCGCCGGTAAGATAGTCCCGAATCATGTTCAGCTTGGCTTCAAGCTGGCTCATGCGGGAAGTCCACTGTGCGTCCGCAGAAAGCCCCGAAGCTTGTGCCGAGAGCGCCAATGCTTCCGAAATCATATTCTCGAACGGGGTGATCCGGTACATTAGCGCTTGCATCGGACCCAGATTGATTGTCAGCTCACCGCTCCGGCCATCCAGCACCGAGCGCGTGTCTCCGTACAACAATTGTGCGCGGTAGCCCGTAATTCCAAGCGGTATGGTCATTTGGCGGTTTTCTTCGCTTGTATTGACGGCCGCGGCATACCGGACTCCTTGATCTTCCCACAGGGCCCATCGGCTGTTGTCCGTCCGGCCTTGACTAATCCGGCTTCCCATGGTCACAAGCCTGCCGAACAGTCCCAGTTCTTCCCGGAATCCGATGAGTGCGGGCCACAGCTCGGAATTGCGCAGCTGAAACGTATTTTCATTGATCGAATAATAGGCTATGCCTTGCAGCCCGTTCAGCAGCGATTGATAAGCCGCATTACGTACTTCTCCGATAGTCGGCAGAATCGGCCAATTCGGCGGATTGTACATCGCTTGCAGTACGTTCCAGACGGGCTTTTCTCCAGCCGCTTGCTTGGCCATGGCTGTACGTTCGCCTACCAGGGAGATTGGATCATACGGGATCGTATACACATCCGTCACCAAAATATCCGTCGCTTTGGCTGTCGTAGCGTAATACGGCGGCAGCGCTTCGACCATATAGGTCGGATGGGACTTATCGAGTGATCGAATCAGCCGGTAGGCTTCGGTAAGCTCTTCCAACGTCTTGCCGTTGGAGAACGGTTCATCCATAATCATCCAAGCGAGCACCGCCGGGTGAGTTTTGAACCGGTTTACGAACTGCTCGGTCAGTGCCGCATTTTCTTTAACTTTCATATTGAAGTACAGCGGTACCATAACCTTCAGGCCATTCTGCTGTGCAGCGTCAAGCGCGCTCTGCAACGCATCGGCGTTATTCGTGACGATACCTTGTACGGTATTAATCCCCGCTTCATTCAAATACGGGTAATCGGTTTGACGCACATGATAGGCCGCTATCGGAAAAAACGGAGCTCCGTCCACCATGACCGTTCCATCGCTCCGAAGCATCGTCGGACGATCGATTCGGTACACCATATTCGTAACCGAGTCCATCACCGTATTCGAAAGGTCCAGAAGACGGACCTCCACCCGGTACGGCTCCTCTTTGACCATCAACGTCGGATCGAATGGGAAGCTCATCGGCAGCGCCGCGCTGCCGTGGGCATACGTCGCCATAACGACGCCGGTCGACTCCCGAATGATGCGCGCTTCCGCGTGCAACTGATCAAGCGGGCTGACGGGCGAGTTAAAAGCGGCCTCCACCCTTCCTGTTTCGGCGTCGGAATAGTAGAAAATCCGGTCGGTCGTCAATTCGATCATCGGCCTATGCTTCAGCAGGGTGAAGGAAGCATCGTCAAAATAGACGGTCCCGGACCCGTACATTCGCAAATAAACCAAGACAAGCCCAGCCTCTTGCGGAATCGTAACCTCAAACCGCAAATTTTGCCAATTTCCCGTCAAATCGCGGGCCGGTATATTTTTCTGCATATCGTATTGGCTTAACCGGTTGGCCGGGGTTCGCACTTGGCCTTTGTAATATTCGAATTTCATCCCTACGCTTCCGGTTACTCCGGGCGACTTTAGCCAGACCGACACATCGTATGCCGCACCCGGTTCAATGATCACATCCTGTGCGATCCATGGGTTGGTAGTCTGAGCCGTCTCGATCTTGATTCCATTCGCACCCGAACGCGCCGCCGAGGAACTAAGTTGGATTTCGGGGTTGCTCCAGCCCCCCATCGCCAGCCATGGAAGAGGTTTGCCTCCGGACGTTTGTTCGAAGCCTCCGTTTTGCATTACGTCGTCGCCTATACTTTGGGCGGTTGCTTGCGGAGACGCTGCTGTCAGCCATAGCAGTTGAAACAGCAGCGCAAACAGACATAGGATCGCGATATTTCGCTTTGCGGACTTCAACGGCCGATTGGGCAGCCATGAATCGAATCCATTCATTCCAAACCCTCCAATATGCCGTGTTTTACGATACGGTCCCCTAGATTTATTTTTTGAGCTTCGCGTCGGCGATCGTCTTCTCCGCTTGTTCTTGTGCTTCGCGCAGTGCCGTATTCAAATCCTTCTTCCCTTCGATTACTTGCTGCACGTAAGGAGTGAGTACTCGCTCGACTGACAGCAAGTATGGATTTTTCGTAACGCCGGGAGCGATCTGGTTATAATATAGCGCCCCCCAATTTTTGTCCTTAAACGGCGTATCCTGCGCAAATGCTTTCCTTACCGCTTCACTAGTCAAAATAGGCATATTGCCTTTTTTGGCTTCGGACAATTGAGCTTCTTCCGATATCAAATATTTGATGACCTCCATCGCTGCGTCTTTGTCTTTAGTCATCGAGGTCATGCCGAACACGACAGGCATCGACTGCGATCCGACTTTCGGCTTCTCCTTGAAGGTAGGCAGCGCTACCAAGTCCCAACTGATGTCATTGATATTCGGTATCGAAAACGGGAAGCTGGAGTTGAACACAAACATGCCCAGCGTTGGCGTATCAGTAAATTCAAGCCGATATGGAAGCTTTTTTTTGCCCGTTACGAACTTCTGGTACCCTGCGGTCTTTCCAGGAGTCAAAAGGTAAGTCTCGAACAGTTTGTTCCATGTGCCGTCGAGGAACGTCGGTTTTTCCGTCTTGGCATCCACATAAGGGATGGAGTACTGGTTGTTGCCCAAAATATGGGCCGGCGAAGCCGTAAATCCGATATAAGATATACCGCCATCTTCACGGTCCACTTTTTTGGCCAGCTCGTGAACTTCATCCCAGTTCATCCCGTCCTTGGGATAGGGAACGCCGAATTTATCGAAAATCCCTTTGTTGTAATACATGACCTGAATCATGTTGCTTATCGGAAGCGCATACAGCTTGCCGCCGCCCGACGCTTTTAAGCTTTCTATCAGCCGAGGCTCGATCGTGTTRAGATCCACACCGTGTTTTTTGGCAAGATCGGTCATATCGAATTCCAACTTGGAGCCTTCGGCCAATTCAAAGTAGTAAGAATCCGTCTGGAACAAAATATCCACGCGCTGCCCTGTCGCGAGTAAATCCTGTAGCGTGCTGCCCGCTTTGCTCTGGATGTAGGTGATTTTGTAATCCCGGAATTTTTTACGGATCCGATCCCCGTAGTTTGCGTCGAAGCTTTCCGGTGTTGCTCCGTTGTTCGTATGAATAACGAGCTCGACCGGCTCCGAGCGTTTGACTGCTTGGTTACTGCTTTCTGCGCCCGACACGCCGCTTCCTTTCCCTTGCTCCCCACCGCTTCCGGAGCAGCCCGATGCCATGAGCGTTATCCCGGCAACAAGAGCCGAAAGTAAATAAATGTTCGCTTTCTTCGCCTTCGATCCCATTTTCATTTCCCCCTGTTAAGCTGTATTCAACCGCAATTTTTTCAATCGGATTTGACCTGACAACATCAGCTTAGCCTTCCTTTATGGACATCCCTCCGGATCCAGTATGCCGTGTTCAGCTCCAACTTTGTAAGAAATCGATTACCCTCAGAAGGCAACGACCAATCTCCCATCACCTCCCCCGCAACTTTCTTAATGTTTATAATAATGCCAAGACATGGACAGAGCTTTGACGCAAAGGTCAAACGTTTTGTCATTCCGGTCAGAACATTCGGTTCAATCCGATGGATTTTTCGGCAATTCTCTTACGATTTCTCGGTTTGTGTCCTTTAGGTAAGCAGGATAGGAACGTTCGAGTCCCTCTTTTAACCAGATGAGAACATGAAATATAATAGGATCATATCGGTTTTGCTTGCTGTTGTTTATTGCAAACGATTTAAATTGTATCAGGGGGAATCCGGCCGATGCGTCCGAGATATGTTTTGAAGGAAGAACTAATAATTCGCAAGCTGGTCACCTTTTATTACCGGGAAATGTCCAAACATTTTTATACGCGAGGGGAAAAACACGATTTCTGGGAGTTCATCTATATCGATAAAGGGGAAGTGGAGTTTTTTACCGATCTGGGGACGTATCATCTAAGACAGGGAGACATCCTGTTCTTCATGCCAAATTTGTTTCACGGAGGAAGAGCCTTGAACAAGACGACCTCCAATATTATCATCCTGTCGTTCGAATGCGACTCGGCTTGCATGTCCGTTTTTGAGGGAGAATGCCGATTTCGGCTGCAGAAGGATGAGTACCGC
>NZ_JBFUIX010000131.1:0-10706 GCF_056401635.1 Paenibacillus sp. P4_E11
CGCTGGTGCTGCCGAACATTCAGAATGAGGCTGAGCGGGTGCGCGCCACGGATGAGCTGCCGCAAAGCGCTGCTGGGAAGACGATTATGACGACCGAGCCTAAGTTCGTGCCGAACACCGCCGTGAAACTTCAAGTAGCAGAAGGYCTGAACGTGAACATTCGGGTTGTGGATTGTGTTGGGTACGCTGTAGAGGGTGCCAAAGGCTACGAGGACGAGAGTGGCCCACGGATGATCAGCACGCCATGGTTCGATGAACCGATCCCGTTCCAGGAAGCAGCCGAGATCGGCACGCGCAAAGTCATACAAGAGCATTCTACGCTAGGGGTTGTCATCACCACAGACGGCTCAATCGCGGAAATCCCGCGCTCGTCCTATGTGGATGCGGAAGAGCGGGTTATCAACGAGCTGAAGGAAGTAGGGAAGCCCTTCATCCTGATCGTCAACTCGACACGTCCGAATAGCCCGGAGACACTGGAACTGCGCAGTCAGCTTAATGTCAAATACGATATTCCGGTCATGGCGTTAAGTGTGGCGAACATGAATGAAGACGATATTCTTCAAGTGATGCGTGAAGTGTTGTATGAGTTCCCTGTCCATGAAGTAAATGTGAATCTGCCAAGCTGGGTTATGGTGCTCGATGAGAAGCACTGGCTTCGCTCCTACTTCGAGAACTCCGTACGCGATACGGTGAAAGATATTCGTCGCTTGCGGGATGTCGATCGAGTAGTCGGGCATTTCGATACGTATGACTTTATTGAACGAGCCGCACTGGCCGGCATGGATATGGGGCAAGGTGTAGCCGAGATTGATTTGTACGCACCGGATGAGTTGTACGATCAGATTCTGGTTGAAGTCGTCGGTGTAGAAATTCGTGGCAAGGACCACCTGCTCCAACTTATGCAGGAATTCACGCATGCGAAGCGCGAGTACGACCGATTCGCTGAATCGCTTGAGATGGTCAAGACGACCGGATATGGTATCGCGCCGCCTAGTCTCGAAGACATGTCGCTCGATGAGCCGGAACTGATCCGTCAAGGCTCGCGTTTCGGTGTCAGGTTGAAGGCGACAGCGCCATCCATCCATATGATTCGCGTCGATGTCGAATCCGAATTCGCGCCAATCATCGGGACCGAGAAGCAGAGCGAGGAACTCGTTCGCTACTTGATGCAAGACTTCGAGGAGAATCCACTGAAGATATGGGAGTCGGACATCTTCGGCAGGTCGCTGCATTCGATCGTGCGAGAAGGCATTCAAGGCAAGCTGGCGATGATGCCGGACAATGCCCGCTACAAGCTGCAGGAAACGCTGGGCCGCATTATCAATGAAGGGTCCGGCGGACTAATCGCCATCATCTTATAAAGACCGAGAGCACTCACATGAGTGCTCTTTTTGGTTGTTGGGGGAAGGAGGCTCGCTACACTTTGTAGGGAGGCTCTTGGCATTTACCCCCGGGGCCCCCGCAAAGTAATAGGAATACGCTACAGAGGCCCGCTTCACTTTGTGGGGAATGTTTTAGGTATAAAGTCCGGTTGTGTTTGGGTGGTGGATAGTTTAAGATGAGTTTTGTTCGCACTCTCTAGGCAGATAATGGGAACAGGGCCGTTTTTTGAGCCGGTAATGTATAAATTCAATTAAAACGGTGAACACAGGAGAATAAAGGAATTGATCATTCATGGGGGGAGGTGAAAGGCATGAATAAATCCGAATTGATCGCCAAAGTGGCTGATTCGACGGATCTTTCCAAGAAAGATGTGACGAAAGCGGTTGATGCCGTATTCGAAGCGATTACTGAAGCTCTGCAAACAGGTGATAAGGTACAACTAGTAGGTTTTGGAAATTTCGAGGTTCGTGAACGTTCCGCTCGTAAAGGGCGTAACCCGCAAACCGGAGAAGAAATCGAAATCGCAGCAAGTAAGGTGCCTGCATTCAAACCAGGAAAATCGCTTCGCGACGTTTGCRCAGCTCAATAAGCAAATCGACCTTAAGCCTTCCAAGCATTCTAACAACGAACGCTCCGACTGTTCCAACAGTCAGGGGCGTTTTTGCGTACTTACATTTTAAGATCGATCAAGCCGTCTGAGGCGCGTATAGCTTGGTTAGCACAATGGTAACCGCACCGATCGCAGCCGCTAACTCCCCGAGTGTTGACACTTCAATCGTAAGCTGTTCGAGCGATGATTCTAACGCACGGCTTCGCACAGCTTCATGGACAGGCTCCAGCAGAAATTCAGCAGCTTGCGCCACACCGCCGCCGAGTATAACCTTTT
This sequence comes from Paenibacillus sp. P4_E11, assembly GCF_056401635.1. Classification (NCBI taxonomy): domain Bacteria; kingdom Bacillati; phylum Bacillota; class Bacilli; order Caryophanales; family Paenibacillaceae; genus Paenibacillus; species Paenibacillus sp. P4_E11. The sequence goes on from NZ_JBFUIX010000131.1 coordinate 2,270, forward strand.
GCGGGTTCAGCGTATGAATCAAGTTCGTCAGGCTGATGCCGAGCAACTGGCCCGTCTTCCGGAACGTCTCCACCGCGGCCGCATCGTGCTGTCGTGCGGCTTCATACACCATCTCACCCGTGATGTGGTCCAGAACGCCGTCGGCCATTCCTTCCACCAGACTAGAGCCGCCCATCGCAATATGCTTACGAATGGCATCGGCAATCGCGGGGCCCGAGACTAGAGTCTGCAGGCAACCATAGTTACCGCAACTGCAGCGGGGACCATTCAAGTCCACGGTCGTGTGACCAATCTCCCCTGCAGAGAAGTGGCTGCCTCGGTAGATGTTGCCTTGAATGACTATCCCCGCACCTACGCCTTCACCAATATTCACGCAGATGAAATGTTGGGTATGCTGTCCCCCACCGAACCATAGCTCGCCGAGGGCCATGGCCGCGGCATCGTTCTCTACGTATACGGGCAGTCCAGTTTTCTGTTCGAGGTTAGGGCCGATCGGCACTTGTCGCAGTCCCATGTTAGGCGCGAACAAGGAAATGCCATCCTCGGGATTGACTAGCCCGTGCATGGCCACACCGATACCTAGTACGGAAGTCTTCGGCACATTGGAATCTTCCAACAGCTGGTTGACAGTATGCTCTAACAACTGCATTAATGTATCGGCATCGAGTGAGGCAGGCATTGGCTGCTTGTCTTGATGGATCAGATTCGCATTCAGATCGGTTATCACACTCTTTATCGAATTCACCCCGACATCAATTCCGATACAGGAATACGCCGAAGCGTTAATTGTTAACAGTATCGGTTTGCGCCCACCACTTGACGCGCCCACTTCGCTCTCGACGACAAAGCGTTCCGCGATGAGCTCATTCACGAGATGCGTAACCGTAGGTGGGGTCAACGAAGTACGTTTGGCTATATCGGCACGAGAGATAGGTCCGTCCTCGCGAATTTTGTTCAAGACGATGGAGCGGTTCAACGATTTCATCCATTGGAAACTGCCGGTCATGGGAGGATTCATGCTCACCGATCCTTTTCTGCATAGATTTAGTACACTTAATTAGAATAACGAAAAAAGTATGCACAATCAACCATGTAATTATTGAAAAAGTGGAGCGAAACAAGTATGATGTAAGTATTCTTAATTAAAATAATTAATAAAGTATAGCAGGAGGAGCAATATGGCTGAGATGCGTTTCAATCCATTGTTGGGGGATTGGGTTATGGTAGCCTCCAACCGGGCCAACCGGCCTCATATGCCGAAGGGGTACTGCCCATTCTGTCCCGGATCAGGGAAAGTACCTGACGATTATGATGTTCTGATGTATAAGAATGATTTTCCTGTGCTAAGCCCGAACCCGCCGGAACCGGATGCGGTAGCCACTTCCTTGTACAAGACGGCCCCCTCTTACGGCAAATGCGAAGTTATTTTATACTCACCCGATCATCACAAGACTTTGCCAGAGCTGTCGGTACCACACATTGGCAAGCTGATCGATCTATGGACGGAACGATTCGTCGAGATGGAGAAGGATCCGCTCAATAAGTATGTGATGATATTCGAGAACCGAGGCGAAGAGTGTGGAGTCACGATGCCGCACCCGCACGGGCAAATGTATGCCTATTCCCATGTGCCGCTTAAGCTCCGGACTGAGCTGGACAACTGCAAGAAACACCATGATCAGAACGGGACATGCTTACTGTGTGACATGAACCGGGAAGAAGCGGCTTTCGAGCAACGGGTTATTGTGGAGAATGAACATTTTATTAGCTATGTGCCCTTTTTCACCGACTACCCATACGGGGTGTTTATTGTTAGTAAATCGCACAAGACCGCGCTGACTGACTTCACCTCAGAGGAAAAGCTCAGCCTGGCCTCGATTCTGAAGGATACGACTGGGGCAATGGACGAATTGTTCGATAAGCTGTTCCCTTACATGATGGTCATGCACCAACGGCCAGTGAACGGAGATTCCGTAGAAGATTATTATCATTTCCATATCGAGTTCTATCCGCCGCTACGCGAGAAGGACAAGGTGAAATGGTACGCTTCTTCGGAAATGGGTGCATGGGCTGCAGCTAACACCGCCGCAGTCGAGGATACAGCGCCGAAACTACGAGAAGCATATCAGCGGTATTTGCAAAAGGAGGGGCGGTTATCGTGAGTCAAGGTGTTCATGCGCAAGGGTTAAACGAAGTGAAAGAAGGATTTCGCCAGTTTTTTGGCAATGTCGAAGGGGTGCGGTACTTCTTTGCGCCTGGCCGCGTAAATTTAATAGGAGAACATACGGATTATAACGGAGGGTATGTGTTTCCTGCTGCGCTAACGTTCGGCACATATGCAGCGGTGGCACCGCGACAAGACGGTGTATACCGGTTCCGGTCACTTCAGTTCGAAGCGCAAGTCGATTGTCCTCGTGCCGAGATCGTATACCGCAAGGAGGACGATTGGGCTAATTACTCGAAGGGTGTACTTGCCCAACTCATCGAGCTGCACGAAACAGCTGGTCATCAGTTAGAAGACTATGCCGGCGCTGATCTCGTATTCTGGGGCAATGTGCCCAATGGGGCTGGACTCTCCTCATCGGCTTCGATAGAGCTTGTGACGGCTCTAGCGCTCTCTACGTTGGCTGGTCAACAATGGCCGATGCTGGAGCTTGTGAAGCTGTCACAACGGGCGGAGAATCGATTCGTAGGTGTGAATTGCGGCATTATGGACCAATTCGCCGTTGGGATGGGAAAGCAAGGGCATGCGATGATGCTGAAATGCGATACGCTGGATTATGCTCATGTGCCGCTCGATATTGAAGGGTATAAGCTAATCATTACGAATACGAATAAACGTCGAGGCTTGGCCGACTCCAAGTACAACGAGAGAAGGCAGCAATGTGAAGACGGGTTGGAAGCGATTCGCAGTGAACTTCCACAGTTGACAAGTCTTGGAGAATTGTCGGTTCCAGCCTGGGAGCAAGTCAAGCATCTGATTACCGTACCGGTTATTGCCAACCGTGTGGAGCATGTCATTCGGGAAGACGATCGAGTGCTGCGCGCCAAGAGCAGCTTGGCCGAGGGCGATCTGGAGACGTTCGGGACGCTGATGAAGCAATCGCATGAATCACTTCGAGACTTGTATGAAGTTACAGGGGTAGAGTTGGATACGCTATATGCGGTCGCAAAGGAAATCGAAGGCTGTATCGGTACGCGAATGACAGGAGCTGGATTCGGTGGCTGCAACGTAAGCTTGGTGCGAGAGGATGCCGTTGATACGTTCCATCGTGTCGTTAGCGAACAGTATACTGCTCGAACAGGACTTGTTCCGTCGTTCTATGTATGCGATATTGGGGATGGTGCAAAAGAGATCTAGAGATATGAATGCTGGAGGAGGCAGAAACATGTCTATATTAGTAACCGGAGGAGCTGGCTATATCGGCAGCCACACGGTAAAAGAGCTATTGGCGCAAGGCGAGCAGGTCGTTGTCATCGACAGCCTGATTACAGGACATCGCGATGCAGTGACTGAAGGGGCAGTGTTCGTGCAAGGGGACATTCGCGACGCTGCCGTGTTGGATGCACTGTTCGCTGCTCATCCTATTGAAGCAGTCATTCACTTCGCAGCTTCTTCGCTTGTAGGAGTAAGCGTGCAGCAGCCGCTAGAGTATTATGACAACAACTTGATCGGAGCTCATTCGCTAGTAGCCGCCATGATCCGGCACGACGTGAAGCGGATCGTCTTCTCATCCACAGCCGCCACATATGGTGAACCGAAGCGTGTGCCAATAGAAGAAGATGACGTTACCGAGCCGACTAACCCATACGGGGAAACCAAGCTTGCGATGGAGCGTATGTTCCGTTGGTGCGAGCAGGCATACGGATTGAAGTCGATTTCTCTGCGGTATTTCAATGCGGCGGGAGCTTACCCCGACAGTTCGATCGGGGAAGACCATAAGCCGGAAACCCATCTGATTCCGTTGATCCTGCAAGTGCCACTTGGTCAGCGAGAACAGATTACGATGTTCGGCGAAGATTATGCCACGGAAGATGGCACTTGTGTTCGTGACTATATCCATGTGATGGATTTGGCCAACGCCCATTGGTTAGCGCTGAAGCGTCTTCGTGAAACCGATACGAGCGGTGTATACAATCTGGGCAATGGGACCGGATTCTCAGTTAAGCAGGTCATTGATGTCGCGCGGCAAGTGACCGGTCATCCGATCCCAGCGGTATCGGCTCCGCGAAGAGCTGGAGATCCAGCGGTGTTGATCGCATCTTCGGCCAAGGCGAGACGCGAGCTGGGCTGGCAGCCGCAATACGCCGATTTGGCTACGATTATCCAAACGGCGTGGGACTGGCACGTTCGCCGTCCGAATGGCTACGATTCATAGCTAGGAAAAGGGAACAGCCGCTTATGCGGTTGTTTCTTTGTTTTTTCCTATCGAAACATCCAACAATTCAATTGACGCATGCTGGCATGCATGGTACATTATGATCGATATTTTGATAGACCGAATTAGTAATCAGGATTACGAAAACTTTGTGGTGGAGGTAGAAATTGATGAAAGCGTTATTTTATGACGGACCTAAGCAAATGAACGTGAGAGAGACGGAACTCCCCAACCTGACAGAGGATGAAGTGTTGATCCGTGTAGTCTATTCAGGTATCTGCGGTTCAGAGCTGAGCGGGTATCTCGGTCACAACTCGCTGCGCAAGCCGCCTATGATATTCGGACATGAGTTTTCGGGAACGATTGAGGATATAGGCTTGAAGGCTGCTCAAGCATTTCCTAACCTTAAGCGTGGAGGCCGGGTTACGGCGAACCCGCTCGTCACATGCGGGAATTGCGATGCATGCTTGCGGGGCAAGCAACAGCTATGTTCGAATCGCAAGCTGCTTAGTGCAGCGCTGCCTGGCAGCAATGCGGAATACGTGAAGATCCCGGCGCGATTCGTGTATGAGTTGCCCGATCATGTTACATTCGAGCAGGGTACGTTCGTAGAACCGCTTGCCTGTGGCGTCCGGGCTGCTGAACTGGCCGACGTTAAGCCTGGCAATCGCGTCCTTATCATCGGGCTGGGGCCAATAGGGCTGTTCGCCTTACAAGCTATACAGGCATACGGGGTAAAGGAAATCTTCGCTGTGGATCGCAACCCACAACGGCTTGAATTGGCTGCTGAGCTTGGCGCTACGCCGCTCAATCCTGGAGAGGTCGATGTTAAGCAGGAACTGCAGCGGTTGACTGGCGGGGCAGGAGTGAACTGCGCTATAGATGCTGTAGGAGCAGGGGCAACGCGCACGCAATGTATTGAATGTGTCGCCTTTGGCGGGAAGGTAATCTTCACCGGACTGCATGAGGCGGAATCATCGCTCCCAGTTAATCATATCGTGCGGAGCGAGATTACTTGCATTGGCGCTTTCGCCTATTCAGCGTCTAACTTCAAGACTGCTCTGGATTGGATTGCCGATGGACGCATTCGGATGGATGACGATTGGGTGGTCAAGGCACCGTTCGAGGATGCGAGTGGTTGGTACGAGAAGCTGCTGTCTGATCCGGGCAAATTGGCCAAAGTTCTGCTGCATCCGTAACGGCCTGCAATCGGAGAAATTACCAATTTATTATTGCAATCGAAGCGGATGCTGTTTTATAATGTGCTTACGCTTTGATGCTGTCGGGGTATGGCGCAGCCTGGTAGCGCGCACCCTTGGGGTGGGTGAGGTCGCACGTTCAAATCGTGTTACTCCGATTTCAATTACAGCCATACAGCATAAACGCCACTTAACGGGACTTCCCGCTAAGTGGCGTTTTTCTGTATTACAACATATTGGATGTCCTGTTATTACGTGGGATCGTCTTGGGACCGGTATCAGAAGATTCCACGTGGAAACATCAGTGGAGAGTACGGACAAAGAAAACTCTTTGAAGGAAAGCAGAACAAAGGAGGATGTAGGCAGGGGGTGGAGAAACGAAGTGTCCGCCTTTGAAATCTTGGCCCAACTACGACAAAACTACAATCCAAGGGCCGAGATTTCAACAGCGGTCGGAATCTCCTGTCTACTTCCTCCCCACGTGCCAAACTGAACTTAAACGCCAAGGGTCGTCCGGTCATCTTCCGGACGGTTTCTTATGTCCTTTCATGGGTGGTGGAGGCGCTTAGGCCCATCAGTTTGTTCATCTTTGTTTCCGTCGAAGTGTCCGGGGCCGGTGTGTAGATGCTGCAGCGCAAATCAGATGATCCCTGGACCTGGAGAGACGTCAAATGAAACAACATATGGCCAACCTTGGAATGCCGGAATTGAATTAATACCTCAGGAGCAGAGCTCACTTCGGATTGTTCCCACAAACGATTGAATTCGGGGTGAAGCCCGCTCATTTCCGCTAGAAACCGGTCATACCATTCATCGTCCACATTCTGGCCGTAATAGGCACGGAAGATCGCAAGGAAGCCGCTAACGAAGTGCTCCCAGTTGACGGCCAGGCGCCGCAGTTCTTTGCGGGTGAACAGCAATCGGATCAAGTTGCGATCCGGGGGCAATATGCGTTCGAAGTCCAGAAAAACGTGCGCGGCCGCCTCGTTCCATCCGACAATGTTGCACCGACGGTCTGATATGATCGTAGGACACAGCTTCAGCTCCTTTAGTATTTTTTGCAGCGACAAGCTTAGCTGCGGCTGTTCCTCCTTATGGACAGCAACACCTAACCCATTATCAAGGGCTAATGCGTACAAATATTTGCGTTCGTCCATAGTAAGCTGTAATGCGGATGCGATACAATCCAATACCGAAGCGGATACCTTGATATCCCTACCTTGCTCAAGCCACGTATACCAAGTAKTGCTTACTCCTGCTAGCTGAGCGACTTCTTCTCTTCTTAACCCTGGCGTTCTTCTGCGGCTCCCAACTGGCAAGCCAGCGGATTGCGGAGTAACCTGGGCTCTTTGTGTTTTCAAAAATGCCGATAACGCTTGAAGTCGGGTTTGTGTATTCATCGTATCCGGTCTCCTATTCCTGTCCAAGACGAACATTAAGGTGGTAGTAATTATACTATAATAAACTACAACTTGTAATAGGATAAGATTAGTGACAAGATGAATGACATCAGGATTAGCAAAGGGAGGGTATTGCATATGGAACGGGTAGTTATTACGGGGATGGGTGTCATCTCACCGCTTGGAAATGATGTCGATACGTTCTGGAATCAGTTGATCCATGGACAATCGGGTATTTCGCTTATTGACACTTTCGATACACATAGACATAAGACTAAGATAGCTGGCGTGGTTAAACAATTTGACGCAGAAGCTCGATTCGGCCGTAAAGAAGCGCGACGTATGGACCGGTTCTGCCAGTTCGCTGTTGCGGCCGCGGAGCAAGCTCTGCAGGATTCAGGTCTATCCCTTGAACAAATGGACCGGGAACGATTAGGCGTATATGTCGGTTCAGGGATTGGCGGCATTCAGACGTTGCTAGAACAGGACGGATTACTCCGGGACCGGGGGCCGGAACGGGTTAGTCCTACCCTAGTCCCTATGATGATCTCGAATATGGCAGCCGCGATGATTAGTATGAAGTTCGGGGCGCTAGGTTCAAGCCTGTCTCCGGTAACCGCTTGTTCGATTGGCAATACGGCGATAGGTGAAGCGTTTCGGCATATCCGTTATGGAATGGCAGATGTCGTATTTGCTGGTGGAGCTGAGGCAGCCATAACAGACATATCATTAGCCAGCTTCGGCAACGCCACGGCTATGTCCACCCGCAACGACGAGCCACACATGGCAAGCCGGCCGTTTGATGCTGGACGGGACGGATTCATCATGTCGGAAGGAGCAGGCATCCTGATATTGGAGTCCCTGTCTCACGCAACCGCAAGAAATGCGCAAATATACGCAGAAGTGATCGGGTACGGGGCCAGTTCCGATGCCTATCATATTGTCGCTACTCACCCTGAAGGAAGGGGAGCTTACCAAGCAATGAAATCGGCTCTTCTGGAAGCAAACGTGCTCCCTGCAGAAGTAGATGTGATTAGTGCGCATGCAACAAGTACCGAGCTCGGCGACAGATCGGAAACAATGGCCATTAAGAAGCTTTTCGGAGAAGATGCATACCGGGTCCCAGTTACGGCAAATAAGTCGATGCTTGGGCATATGTTAGGCGCTTCTGGCGGCGTGGAGGCGATTGCTTTGGTGAAGAGCTTACAAGAAGGAATCATTCCCCCGACTATCAATCAAGAGAATCAAGATCCTACATGTGATTTGGACTACGTTCCGAATAAGTCACGTCGAGCGGATCTGACAATAGGGATGTCCAACTCCTTCGGATTTGGAGGGCATAATGCCGTTATTGTTCTCAAGTCGTTCAAGCAATAAGCGATTACGGGAACAGGCTTTCAGTTGACAATGGAATCGTTTTGCGACATGATGAACCTAACCAACTTTGCGAATAATGGGG
>NZ_JBFUIX010000132.1:0-10674 GCF_056401635.1 Paenibacillus sp. P4_E11
ACGCAGTACGCCGTGTATGAGCTGCTCGAGCAGCTCGGTGTACGGTGGATTATGCCCGGCGAGATCGGTACCGTCGTACCGACTTTGACGAGCATCCGCGTGAAGCTTCAGGATACGATTCAGCATCCCGGCTATGCGACTCGCCTGCTCGTGCCAGTCGACAACTATCCGGGTCATGCAACTGTACCCAAGGTATACAACCCCAAGGAAGGGGCTGACTGGGCCAAGTTCATGCGACTCGGCGGCGAGAACTTCGGCAAGCATGGGTTGCCCTGTACAGTGAAGTCGACAGAAAAGCCAGACTGGTTCATTCAGGAGAACGGCAAGCCGACATCTCAATATGACGTGTCCAAGCCGGAAGTGTTGGCCTGTGTCGTGGAAGGCGCCAAGAAGACGCTGAAGGCAGATCCAACCCTGAAATATGTAGGCATGGGTCCCAATGATGCATATGGCTTCGGACATACGGCGTGGGATGCGGACGATCTCGATCCACTGGTTGGGCAGATTTCCGTAACTGATCGCTACGTCAAGTTCTACAATCTGGTTCTGGCTGAATTGCAAAAGGAGTATCCCAATGTAGGCATCGCATTCTACGCTTACACATTGGATATGCGTCCCCCGGTGCGCGAGATCCCGAATCCGAAGCTGCTACCCGTACTGGCTCCGATCAATCTGGATCGCCTTCATGCTATTGACAATCCTCTTTCCTGGGAACGGGACTATATGAAGAATATTATCGAGGGCTGGCAGGCATTAGGCGTAAAGGTTATGTATAGAGGGTATTTATTTGATCTGGCCGAGCCGAGCCTCCCGTTCTCCATCACTCCTCAGATCAAGTCGGAATTCGCCTATTTCAAAGACCATGGGATTGAGCGAATTCGGGTGGAAGTGTTTCCAGCGTGGGCATATCAAGGCCCCGGCTTGTATTTGGCAGCCAAGATGATGTGGAACCCTGAGCTTGACGTAGAAGCTCTCTTGGACGATTATTTCGAGAAGTTTTACGGGCCTGCGGCAGAACCGATGCGCGAGCATTTCAAGCTGTTGGAGAATGCCTTTGAAAAAGCCGACTATTTCGCGGGCAGTGCCCAGGATTTCCCTCATATTCTGACGAAATCGGTCTTGAAGGATATGGAGAAAGCGCTCAGCAAGGCGGAGAAGAAGGTGCGAGGAGACTCCGTATACGCCCAACGCGTAGCGATGGTCCGGACAGCTTACGACTTCGGTGATGCCTTCATCGGGATGCTGGATGCGAACAGCAATTTCGATTTTGTCGAAGCGAAGCGTCAATTAGATCGGGTCAATGCCTTATCGCTACAGGGGATCTCACATTCCCCGGTTATCTTGAATCCGCTAGCACAGAGCTACATTATGCGGTTCTGGGGCAATAAGATCGAAGAGGGGTACAGCCGTGTAACAGGAGGCAATACCATTGTTGCGAAGCTTCCTGACGAGATGTCAGTATTCTTGGATCCCTATGGGGGAGGAGAGAAGTTAGGCTTGTGGAAGCCGGGACTCGGTACGCAGTCCTGGATGACTCTGAAAACGGCCTCCGAGTCGTGGTCTGCCCAAGGTTTGCGTTATTACAAAGGTCATGCGTGGTACCGGACATCGGTGAAGATTCCGAATTCATATAGTGGCAAGCCGATCCGCTTATGGCTGGAAGATATCGATGAGACCGTCAAAGTCTGGGTGAATGGCAAGCTACTGCCTGTGCTCAAAGAAGGCAAGCCGCTGCAAAATTCTTGGGAATTCGATGCGACCGGGGCGGTGGAGTTCGGCAAAAATAACGTGATCGCGATTGATGTGGGCAATATGGCGCTGAACGAATTGGGAACGGGCGGTATTGTCGGACCAGCCATGTTCTGGACGCCTGCACCTTAAGGCTTAGCTAATTGGATTGGGGAGAGAGTAGTTGCTAGAACCACCGTGCAGTCTGGCGGTGGTTTTTTGCACATGAAATATTGTCGCAGGGATCCGTGAGATTTACATGAAGTGCACACGTGTAATATAATGAGGGAATCATCCCAATTGAGCATTTAGAAAGGAGCCATTCCCTATCCAATGACAGTTACTATTAAAGATATAGCCAAAATGGCCGGCGTAAGCCATCCAACGGTATCGAGAGCGTTGAACGACGACCCTGGCGTGAATGAGGAGACGAGGCGAAACATTCTTAGGATCGCCAAACAATTGAACTATGTGCCGAATTTGGCTGCCAGACGGCTGGCCGAGCGCAAATCGAACTGTATCGGCATGATATGGCCGGCGTTCGAATCAATGTTCTTCTACAACCTGTGCAAGGAAATTCAGAAAGAGGCAGCGAAGAAGGGCATGAGCGTACTCCTCTCGCTAGACGAGCCTGTCGTAGCGATGCGTACATTAAACCAGCAGTTCGTCGATCATGTGATCTATTGGGCTGTTCCCGATTGGGAGCCGCCGGCAGAGTTTCTGAAGGAGAAAGCTTTGTTCAAAGGTGACATGCTGTTGATGGGCGGAGGGAATATCGAGGACGCGCATTGTTTGAGAATAGACAGAAGGCATGGCATATACGAGGCCGTACGGCACTTGGCAGGACTGGGCCATACCGATATTGGCTTCATTGGACAGACGACGGACAAGTTGGTAGGCTTTACCCAGGGGATCGTAGATTGCAAGCTAGACTTCCGGCGGGATTTCCTGGTGCAAGTGGGGGAATCTCCGACCGCTGAAGAGCCATTCGACGAGCAGACCGTAACCGAACTCCTCCTCGGAGACCGGAGACCAACAGCTCTCATATTGGACAGCCAGATCGCCTTCTTCCAATTGAGCAAGCTCTTACGACGCCATAAGATCCGAGTACCAGACGATATATCGCTCATCATATACGACGACGTTCCGGAACTGCAGCTGTTCGAAGTGCCGCTCACGACGATCGGCCCCCCGCTCAAGCAATTAGCCGAACGGGCTATCGATATGCTGTCGCAATATGGATCGGATGAGGGGCGCGGTTGGCAAGTAGAGGAGATCAAGACGCAGCTCGTTGTAAGGGAGTCGGCGATCACACCTACCCTGTAAATATTTATACAGGGTAGGTTTACACATTGTGAACACGTGTGCTATGATATATACATAAAATGCCTGTAATTATTATGTACACGTGTGTTAGTGTAACGTATAGAAAGGAGTATCTAGGAGGGCATAACGACAACAAACCTAAGTAGCGTTATCATTAATTATTGGAGGGGTATCCATGAAAAAAACGACTGTTGGTCTCATCGCACTTTTGACATCGCTTTCATTGTCAGCCTGCTCAACAAACACGGGTGGTCAAACAAGCACCCCATCGGAGAAGCCGAAGGAAGTTTCCTTAAAAATCGGATTACCTGGCTCGTACGACGTAACAAAGAAAGAAATCATCGACGGCTTTATTGCCAAATACCCCAATATCAAAACCGAAATCGTAGAAGCGCCTTGGGGTGACTTTACGGGGAAAATCCAAGCGGAGATCGCTGGCAGCACAGCACCGGACATTTGGTTTCAAGAAAATGCAGTCATTCTCGGCTATGGGAAACGCGGTGTTGCTGAGGACTTGTCAACGTACATGAATGAATTGAAGACGGACGATTATTCAACCGCCTTGTATGCAGCCAAAGCGACGGACGGCAAAGTCTACGGCGTACCGCATGGCATCAACCCGGTGGCGCTCGCCTATAACAAGAAAATGTTCACGGACGCGGGGATCCCGTTCCCGACCAAGGATTGGACGTATCAGGACTTGCTTGACGCCGCCAAGAAGCTAACGAAGGATACGAACGGTGATGGTAAGACGGACCAATACGGGTTCAGCGCTTCAAGTTCGATCACAGTAGGCTGGTATCCGTGGACCCGCTCCAAGGGCGGTCGTGTGCTGGACGATACGAAGACGAAGGCTATGTTCACTGATCCGCTGTCTGTTGAAGGGATCAAAACGTGGGCCGGCTTGGTGAAGGATGGCATCAGCCCGAATACGGACTTGTATACGGCGTTTGGCGGAGAATGGAAAGCGTTCGCATCTGGCAAAACAGCTATGTTCTTCATGCAGTATAGCAACCAGACATTCATCAACAAAGACTTTCCGAATTTCGATTATGATACGGTTATCATGCCGAAAGGCTTCGACGGCAAACGGATCGTACCGATGGTAACGAACAGTTGGCTGATCTTCTCCAAAGCGAAGAAAGATGCCAAAGATGCAGCGTGGCAATTCCTGAAGTACTACCTCGAAGAAGATGCGCAAATTTGGCTCGCGAAGAGCGGCTCCGAAATTCCGATTCGTAAATCGGCGATTGAGAAGCTGGATGTCAATACGAACCCGAAGAACAAAAAAGCATACAGCGATGGCATCCAAGAAGCTGGCATCACGACGGACGAGAATCCGAGCTGGAACGAGTGGCGGCTTGCCGCACAACCGATCTATGCCGATATTTTCAATCAGAAAATCGCGCCAGAGGCTGGCATGAAGATGATTCAGGATAAAGTGCAAAGCATCCTGGACCAAAACAAATAACATCCAATAGAGGGGAGGGGTGACCCCTTCCCTCTCATACGTTCGGCTTCTTAGGAGGGATCTGCTTGGACAAGCAAAATCGTTGGGGCTATATATTGACCCTGCCATTCGTCATTCATTTTCTCGTCTTTTTCGCTTTCCCTTTTCTGTTCTCCTTTTACTTAACTTTCTCGCAATGGGATATGTTCAATCCACCTGCATGGATTGGCATGAGTAACTGGAGCAGGCTCGTTCACGATAAGGCATTTTGGTACTCGGTTCGTAACATCCTGGTTTTCGCCGCTGTATTCGTCCCCTTACAGACGCTGATCGCGCTCGTTCTCGCCTTTTTGCTCAATCAGTCGATTCGGGCCAAAGCTTTTTATCGCGTCATCTTCTTCCTGCCGGTCGTTACGCCTTGGCTCGCGGGAGGCACGATGTGGAGATGGATCATGAACAAAACCTACGGGTTGCTCAATTATGGGCTCGGCCTGTTCGATGTAGCTCCGGTTAACTGGCTGGATAGCAAGTATTGGTGGCTCCCTATCGGAAGTATCGCGTTAGTCAACGTCTGGAAAGGCATCGGCACTTCAATGGTTATCTTGCTGGCCGGCATTCAAGGTGTCTCGAAGGAGTTATACGAAGCCGCAGAGCTCGATGGGGCCGGGCGATGGACATTGTTCTGGAGAATTGTGTTCCCAATTGTCTCGCCAATGATATTCCTCGTATTCATCTTGTCGACGATTGCTGCATTTCAAGCGTTCGACGTCTTTCTCATCATGCTCGGCAATCCGGAGATTGTAGCGGATCAGAGGCTGACGCCGAACATTATGATTTACAAGTATGCGTTCCTCACCTCCAAGATGGGTTACGCCTCCGCGATGTCCTGGGCGCTGTTCCTCCTGATCATGGCCGTTACACTCGTGCAAAAACGCTTCGAGAAGAGGTGGGTCCATTATGAGTAAAAGGTTCGCCATTCGAAATACATTCGTACATCTGATCTTGATAGTAGGTGGTCTCCTCACGCTGCTGCCGTTCTATTGGATGGTGTCTACCTCTCTGAAGGCGGGGGGCAACGTTACGAAGCTGCCGCCACAATGGTTCCCGAATCCAATCGTGTGGAGCAATTATGCGGAGGTTTGGATCAAGGTTAACTTTGCAAGATATACAGTCAACAGTCTATTCATCGTCTCGCTCGATATCGTAGGTACATTACTTTCGTGCGCCATGGTCGCTTTCGGGCTGGCGATGTTTAACTTCAAGCTGAAGAAACCAATCTACATCGCGATGCTTTCCACATTGATGCTACCGTTTCAAGTGACGATGATTCCTGGCTATTTTATATGGAAATCGCTCGGCGGGCTTGATACGTACATGCCGTTGATCGTCCCGAGTTTTTTGGCTGGAGCGTTCGGGATATTCCTGCTGCATCAGTTTTATAAAAGTTTGCCGCGCGAGCTATACGAAGCGGCCACAATAGACGGCTGCAACCCTTGGCGCATCTTATGGCGCATCTATTTTCCCCTATCGCGTTCTGCCTTGTCGGCGCTTGCGGTGTTCACATTCATGGGAGCTTGGAGCAATACGATCGGCCCTCTGTTGTATCTGCATGATAGAGATATGTTCACGCTGCCGCTCGGTCTGTTGTTCTTGACTAGTCAACCAGGTGTCCAGACCCAGATCGTCATGGCTGCCGCAGTGATCGTCACGCTGCCTGTTATTCTTATCTTCATCGTGGCGCAGAAGCAGTTCGTGGAAGGGATCGCCTCGAGTGGTCTGAAGGGCTAAAGTTTAATTAACAAGAAGGGAGCATCAGGCATGAATAAAAAGAGATATGTACTAGTCGGAACGGGTGGAAGAGCGGAGTTTTTCTATGGGGCGATGGCTCAAGATTATCGAGACAACTGTGAGCTGACGGCGATCTGCGATCTGAATCCGATTCGCATGGCATACACGAACCGCCTGCTCGTCGAGAAATACGGCCATGCTGCCGTGATGACTTATACTTCCGATCAATTCGAGCTTATGATCGAGCGGGAGCGACCGGACATTGTCATCGTCACCACCATGGACCGTACCCATCATACATATATCATACGAGCGATGGAGCTTGGCTGCGATGTTATTACAGAGAAACCCATGACCGTAGACGAGGACAAGTGCCAGGAGATATTGGATGCGGAAGCGAGGACGGGGCGTAAACTTCGCGTAACATTTAACTACCGCTACGCCCCCCACAACACGAAAATCCGAGAGTTGATCCTGAACGGGTCAATCGGTCAGGTATATTCCGTCCAGTTCGAATGGCTGCTTAATACGGAGCATGGAGCGGATTACTTCCGCAGGTGGCACCGGGATAAGCGCAACAGCGGCGGTCTGCTCGTTCATAAGTCGACGCACCATTTCGACCTGGTTAACTTCTGGCTGGATACGCGTCCGAAGACGGTGTATGCGGTTGGGAATTTGCGGTTCTATGGACGGGAGAATGCGGAGCAGCGAGGGGAGACGCAGTTCTATCAGAGGGCTCATGGTAATGAGCTGGCCCGAACCGACCCATTCGCGATTGATCTGGAGCAGAATGACCATCTGAAGAACATGTACCTGGATGCCGAGAAGGCGGATGGCTATCAGCGCGACCAGAGCGTGTTCGGAGATGGCATCAACATAGAGGACACGATGGCGGTACTCGTGCAATACGACAACCGAGCGACGCTTAATTACTCGCTTCACGCTTACATGCCGTGGGAGGGCTACATCGTCCATATCAATGGCAGTAAAGGCCGGATCGAAGCCAAAATTGTCGAGCAGTCTTACATTAATTCCGGCGGCGAGAAGTCGGATGAGGGTGCGCTACTGGAGAAACGAATCACCGTACATCCGATGTTCGGCGCTCCGTATGACGTACGAGTCGAAGAAAGCGCAGGCGGACATGGAGGAGGCGACCCGCTCCTGCTCGCGGATTTGTTCAATCCGGACCCGCCCGAAGACCCATTTCACCGTGCAGCCTCCCATGTGGAAGGGGCTATGTCGATTCTGACCGGTATTGCAGGCAATCGTTCCATGCAGACTGGCCAGCCTGTTCATATCCAGGATTTGATCAAGATTCCCCAGTAGGGGAGCGCAGCCATAGGAAAATCATATAACAGTTAGGAAGCGATCTATATGAGATTGGAGCAAAAAGGTTCAGTGGTGTTGGATTTGCGTCCCGCTCCTGGCAATCCCCGGAACAGCGAGGGAGCGTTCGTGGAGTTGAACGATGGGCGGATGCTGTTCGCATACAGCCTCTTTACTGGAGAGTCCGCGGATGACAACGCGAAGGCAAGCATCGCGGTGCGATATTCCTCCGACAACGGTGATACATGGTCGGAGGAGGAGACGATAGCGCGGCCGGAGGATCACGACGTGCGGAACATCATGAGCGTGTCGCTGCTGCGGATGGCGAACGGTGATGTTGGGCTGTTCTATGTGCTCCGCCGCGGCTGGCATGATACGCGGCTTCACCTGCGTCGCTCGACTGACGAAGGCCGCACCTGGAGTGCGCCCGTCTGCTGTGTGCCCGGGCTAGGTTACTACGTTACGAATAATGACCGCGTCATCCGGTTAGCTTCGGGGCGGTTGATCGTCCCGTGCAGTCTGCACAAGATGAGAGGTGACAGCCAAACGGATTGGAAATCGTTCGACGGGCGAGGTATAGCATACTTCTTCCTATCTGACGATGATGGGTACACGTGGCGGGAAGCCCAAGGCTGCGCCGCTCTCTTCGTGGCGCATTCCGGCAGCGGCCTGCAAGAGCCCGGTGTCATCGAGCTACGAAGCGGTGCTTTGTGGGCATGGGCGCGGACGGACTTGGGGCGGCAGTATGAGATGTTTTCTGTCGATGCGGGAGAAACGTGGAGCCAACCGGCGCCTTCGCGCTTCACATCGCCCAATTCCCCGCTGTCGATGAAGCGGATGCCCGGCAACGGTTGTCTGGTGGCCGTCTGGAATCCGGTGCCGAACTACGAAACACGGGTCACCGAGCGGCATACTTGGGGGCGGACACCGCTGGTCGGTGCAATTAGCAAGGACGATGGGCGGACGTGGGGTGGTCATTTCGCGGTGGAGTGCGATGAGGACAGAGGCGGCTATTGCTACACGGCGATCCACGCAACGTCGGACTCGCTACTATTGGCTTATTGCGCCGGCGAAGCGGAGGACGGCATCTGCTTGGCCCGGTTGAAGGTAAGGAAGATTCCACTGGCTAGTCTGGAATGGTGAAACGCCCCTCTACTGCCCGAAAGAGCTTTGGGATTGTCGATATCAGTAAAATATGCTATTTTTCGGAGATTCGCAAATAGAGCGAAAACCTGGTAGGGCTGCAACCGTTCTGCCCAATCCATAATGCTAACCCAATAAAGATAAACGCCTAACGGCGTCCTTTGACGCAGTACGTATACCGAGATGATGAACAATCAGCGAAGTTAATCATTCTGAATCGATAAATAAACCGACCTTTTATGAAGGCCGGTTTTTCATTCATTATCTAGTTGAATTATGGGATGAGTTTACGCTGTCGGAAGTCGTTGAATATGTTTATAAACATAGCTTCGGTAACGATATATTCGTGAAAGCCAAAGCGGTGAGCTTTCGATCCGTCGGCAATGGCGCGCGGTAAGCTGGTGTTTTCATTTGTCGCTTTTTAAACTAATATTCAACCAAACGGTTGATTAACGATTGCATTTGATGTATATTTAACCATGTGGTTAATAAATTGCAATAAGGTGGCAACATCATGGGCGAAGCACAAATCGAACGACTCAACAATGTATTTCGGGCATTGGCTGACCCGACCCGAAGGGAGATGATACGACGATTAGCAATACAAGACCTCACGGTGACTGAGTTAGCCACGCCCCATCAGATGTCACTAGCTGGAGCGTCCAAGCACATCAAGGTTTTGGAGGAAGCTCAAATAATCCAGCGAACCGTTCGGGGCCGCACACATATATGCCGCCTCGATCCAGCTGCACTGGCTTCCGCCCACGAGTGGATCCGATTCTACGAAACCTTCTGGAATGAACAACTCGATACGCTGGAGCGGGAATTGAACCGATTAGAAGATGACATTTGATTTCGGATCGACCCTATTGGCACAGGTAAGGAGGAAGCGAACTGGACAGGATTGCTCATGTTAAAGCACAAGTTATCCGAAAATTCAGCGCACCACCGGAGCGAGTATTCGACGCCTGGYTAAACCCTGAGTTCGCAACCCGTTGGCTATTTACTACGCCGTCTAGCGATCCAAGCGGGAGACGAGTAGAGATAGATCCGCGAATTGGGGGGAAGTATACCATAGTGAATCGGATGAAAGGAATTGATTATGTAGGGGATGGAGAATATGTGGAGATTGACCGTCCGCATCGACTTGTATTCACCTTCAGAATCGCTCAATTGAGTTCGACGATCGACCGTGTCATTATTGACATTATCCCTCTTGAACAGGGCTGTCAGCTTACGCTTACCCAGGAAATCCAGGTACCGCACAAAGAGAATGCATCCACCGGACAAGTTCAAGAGATGCTAGCTGCCTACAAAAGAAGCACGGAAAAAGGTTGGAGCAGCATGTTCAATAGATTGGATAAGATTCTTGGAAAAAGCAGAAAATTACATTAAGGAGTTGTTGGAAAATGGAACAGAATATTCAAAAAACCATGACCTTTATGACGTTCACCGGACAAGCAGAGGAGGCTATGAACTTATACACCTCGCTATTCGATCAATCGCAGATCATCAATATCCTTCATCATGAGAACGGCAAAGTTCTGCATGCCACGTTCACCATCAAGAATCAAATGTACATGTGTATTGATAGCACCGTACAACATGAATGGAGTTTTACACCTGCCATTTCCATATTTGTAGTCTGTGATACCGCTGAAGAAATTGACAAGCTGTTTGAAGGATTGTCTGATGGCGGTAAAGTCTATATGCCCTTAGCTGCATCCCCGTTTAGCGAAAAATTCGCTTGGGTGGAAGACCGTTATGGAGTGTCCTGGCAGTTGAATCTGCCGAAACAATTATGAAGTAATGTTCGTTATTATTGAGGTGAGAAGTAAAACCAACCCACGGCAGATTGTGGGTTGGTTCTACATTTTTCAATCGGTATTTGGCGATAAAGTTACGGTTAGACG
>NZ_JBFUIX010000133.1:0-10670 GCF_056401635.1 Paenibacillus sp. P4_E11
CCCGACACCCGACATGTTCTCAGCTGTATCCATACATCAGAGAGAACTGGAAGCCTCAACAAGAAGTTTGGCCAGCAAGTCATAGTCTGGTGATTGACCTTCACGAATTTTGATCCATTTTCTTTCTGGAGGCCCTTCGAATTGACCATTCGGTAATTCGAGATTAGTGGTGTTGAAGATCATGAAGGCAACTGCATCCTTCGAAGGTGTGATTACCGCTGCGTACTTCCCGTTTTTCAGAAAATGCGGCTTTTTGTATTGGATACGTTCTTCTACATCCGGAATGGCTTCATGGACCATTTGACGAAGTTGCGTACTCACACTGACTTGCCAAGGAACACTAATGTTTTCGATAGACGTAGTTACTTCTTGATTCATAACCGGGCATGGCTCCTTCCGTAATTGGCTCTCGACTTCACATATACCACATTAGGAATATTCCAGTCAAGGAATTGAAGGGTTTACCACGATTATCTTAATTTTTTGCTCAAAAAGTTCCAAAAATTGTTGTGCAGCAGATCCGCCACATCACGCTCGATCTCGTCTCGCTCCAACTGCCAGCCAGTGGCGGCAATGTCGATGTACTTCTCAATCAGCACTTCGCTAATAATTTGTTTGGAATGACTCCACTTGTAGAGCAGTTGGTCGAATACACGTGCATCAGAATGCTGCGGGATGACGCTTATACCTAATAATTCGAGGCGCATCCGTGTTATCTCACTAATCAACACCGGATTGTTCAGAAACCACCAACAGCCGAACACCATCAGATTACGGAACTTGCGCGCCAATACCGTTAGCTCATGCTGATTCTCCCGCGAGAGCATGGTGACGAGAAATTTGTTGTGCGGGTATCGCATTAACAGGTGTTCCAATGCTCCCGTCTCTGCCTTGCCCACATAATATCCTGCATCCCCTAGCGCCGGGTGTACTTTATTCTTCACCCCGATCATCAAGGCAAAAGGCAGATTCCGCTCATGACATACTGGCAGCAAGCAATCCGCAATCAAGCGGCTCCGGTCCGAATCATCGGGGAACACAAACGTGGATGGCAGGGAGACCGCCACATATAGCGGATTCATCCGATCGATCCAATCCAACAGGAACCTTCTCACTTCCGCCTGACTGGTCGCACTCCACTCTTCCTCTACTTGATAACCCCAGCTTCGCAGCATACTCCTTGTCCGCGGATAGTCGTTCAGCAGCGGATCCAGACGCAACACCGCATGGAAGCGGGAATCGATTCTCTGACCACTCAGCCATATGTTTCTCTCTTCGTCGCCGAACACATCATTGGTCATGACGATGTGCTCCACATTGGCCTGCTTTAGAATCCGATTGATATGTTCCTCCGCTGATAACTCGGCACAGAACTGACGGTATTGGGCCAAGTCTCGTGTCGAAGTATCCATTCCCATGCCTTGAATCGAAGTGAGTACTCCCCTACAAGCCTCGCTTATTGGGGAATGTTCTATGAACAGCTTCTGCCAGATGAGCTCAGCTTGCTCCTGCTTGCTCAGCAGCCAGAACTGTTCGATCGGTATATCCGACCAGCGCATCACTTCCGCTACCAGGTAATGATAGGTTAATAGTTCATCAATGCCTCGCAGCATAAGTCCCCCGAATTCCGGTGGATATAGATGGGTATGCATGTCTGTGATCGGCTGCTGCTCTACAATTTGCCGAATCGCATCCGGTAAAGCTTCTCTCGTTAGTATACTCAACGACTTCTCGTCCTTTCTGTCATTTACTTGTAACAATCCTCACTGCTGAAGGAGCCATGCAGGCTCTCGATCTTGCTTAACCATCCCTTATATTGCTCGAATGAATAGGGCGCGTAACCGGAGATATAGTGGTTGGCCTGTGTGACCCCGCCCTTGGTCCACTTCATCACATAGAACGTCTGCAGCGAGGCCGAGTTCAGTTTAAGCTGACCGACTTCCACATTCTCGTTCGCTTGGGAATACACTTGTCCCGCGAGCACAATCTCGCCCGTGTCCCCATCCTCTACTTGATAATCGACCCATACGGATTCGTTGCTATCGTTGCCCAACACGACCCGATAGCGCCAATTTTCCAATTCCGTTATCATCATGCAGATGGGCTGCTGCACGCTCTTAATATAGTAGTAGGCGATTTTCTTGGCAAAATAATAATCTACCACGGCATCGGATATTTGCGGCCAACAATCTAGCAAGTTCCACCAAATAATGCCGGTTCTGCGCCATTTCTTCAACCGTACCATCTCGATGAAAAACTTCTTGGCTTCTGCTTGAGAGATTTGTGAAGCCAATGCCAAATCTTCCAGCGTATCCGGGATAAACCCAAACAACGTATTCACTTGGTTGACCATCAATTCGTTCCGGTCATACCGTCGTTTCTCCAGGGGGAGGTATTCCGTATTATGCGTACTCCATTCTGTGTTCTGATAAGGCCAGAGCTTGTCTGGCGAGATGAATTTCTTGAGCGAAGATATCGCCGGACAACCGTGATAACCGATCTCACTAATGAAGTGGGCCGTGGAGTGCTTGTAGAAATCGCTCTTGAAATAATCGCGCGGCCCCCAATTATGCTGCTCGGGAACCATCAGGTCTCCGCCATCGATATGCTCCGGCATGTAAGGAGACGACGGCAGGAAAGTGCGAAACGGATCGTGACTTCCGACAATGCGTGGCAAGATCTCTCGGGAAATGCGATTGAATCTTGCGTGCGGCAGTCGGTTTCCCCAACGATAATACACTTGGTCGATTTCATTATCTCCCGCCCAGAGGAGAAGAGAAGCATGATTGCGTAGCTTCTTAATGACACTGACGGCTTCCTTCTGAAGCATCTCGGCGAAATCATCCGTTTGCGGATAAATGGCGCAGGCCAAAGCGAAATCTTGCCAGACGAGAATGCCGTGTTGATCGCACAAGTTGAAGAAATCATGATCCTCATATACGTTGCCACCCCAGCAACGAACCATGTTGCACCCAATATCGACCATTAAGGCGAACGCTTCTTGCAGTCTCCCCTTATCTCGGCTGTGCAGCGCGTCGAGCGGAACCCAATTCGTGCCTTTGACGAGAATAGGAACATCATTCACTTTAACCTTGAATTCGCCAGCATCGCCTGGTACGAAATGCGTCTCCAGCTCAAAGAAGCGAAGCCCGATCATCTCAGTTCGGCTATCCACGATTTCCCCAGCGTACAACAGCTCTAGGGTAACCTCGTATAGATAAGCGGCTCCGTACCCTTGGGGCCACCATAACTTCGCTTGAGGAATGTCTATTAATATATTGTCCGAGCAAAAGTTCGTCTTGCTCTCGAAGGCAAACGAATGGTCGCCGCAGACACCTTTCAGCCTTACGGAGAATGCGTCCAGAAAGGGTTGATCCGTCTCATAACGGTAACGTACCCGCAACTGAGCGACGCCGCCTATGACCGATTGYGTCGAGTAGTACGCTTCCTTCAGGTAAGTCCGGGCTCTCCCTACGATTTCTATATCCCGCCATATTCCGGCTGATACGAGTCTTGGAGCAATATCCCAACCAAACGCATGAGGTGGTTTGCGCAGCCATACCATCTCGTCATGATGCTCCAAACCTGCGAGCGCGACAGGATATTCCTGTTTCCGGGCATGGCTGATCGCCGATTCGATGCGGATCGCGATATGATTCGTCTGACCTATGTCCACATAGTCGGTAATCATCAAGTCATGTTCGATCATCATATTATCTGTAGTTCCTGCAAGTTGACCGTTAATCCAGATCGTGCCAAACGTATCTAACCCATGCAAGCGTAAGATCACATCTTGACCGTGGAAATCTGTTGGAACATCGAATTGTCGCTCGTACCACCATTGATAGAATTCATACTTGCGGTAATCATACAGATTCTCGGCTACGAACGGATCCTTCTCTATGCCTGCCCGGCTCAGATCGATCTCGACATTGCCGGGAACGATAGCCTCCATAACCGGCCAACCGCTGGCTTTCACTGCCTCTATGTTCGCCGGTAATTGGCCTTGTTCCGCCCCATAGTACAGTTGCCACGATCCGTTCAAACTAATCCTGCTGCTCATTCTGTGCGCCTCCTGAATCTAGGTTTGGTGTATTATAGCTTCGGGTTCCATAACCCGCAGTCGTCCACATATACGTAATGCTCCCCTGTATTCTCAATAGYGACTATCGCGTGATCCCCGTTCGGACCTGTAGTGAACTCCAGATGTTCCATTCTGGCATCCCAATTGAGCCTGCGTACAGTGCGGGCCACAGTGTCGCCATCATACYCACGAACGGAAATACGCACAGGACTTGTGTGCAGCGAGTTGTATAACTTGAAGCTCTGGAGCAGAAGTTGACCGGTTCCCTTCATTACAAGGAACACATCGTGATCACCGCCTACATCACGAATCGGCGTCGAGAAATATTTCCATATATTGTCGTAATCGGACACGACGGAAACGGTGCCGATCAGCTCCCCATCCGGACTGTCCAGCCTCACTTCCAGCAAGATCGGCCCCACAATTCTTGTCATTCCCGCGTCGAACACATCGTATTTGCCCCGCTTACCGAAGTCGATGCCGCTATAGCTCAGCCAGTCTCCATCCCGCAATGGCCCCATGTAAGTGACATCGCGGTATATCGCAGGACCTCCGTTCGGTGTCGTATCGAAGCCGCTGCTTGTATGACATCCGTCGTATTTGTCAGCATTCCGGTAATAGCCGCCCGTACGGATGCCAGCCCAGAACGAATAGGTCGTGTTCGGCTTGAGACTCGTTGTGACCTGCTCGATTGCATCCCCCTTACCCAACATGGCCGCATACTTATTGCTGCGTGTTATGGAGGTATAGCCGAAGTTGCTGTAATCCCACGCGCACTCGAATACGATGGAAGGATTGCCGCTTACGATTGTCCATGGACTCCAATCACCTGTCTCGAAGCCTGCATTGCGAATCTGGCTCTTGGCTGACAGATCGGTAAAGCACAATTCCGCCTCTACTGACCGTGAGAAGTCGTGACCCGGCACCCAGTGCTCGCCGTTGTACGGGTAGGCTCCGGCATCAGGTGCCGCTCCAGGATGCCCGTCCGTTACGCCGTCAATGCGAAGCCCTGCCCCAATAGCCAGAGAATCGACCTGCAATCGATAATCACTGCGTTCCTCATCGACGAACCGGACCTCCTGGCCGATGATGTTGTTCGTCACGAGACTCTCCTCGCTCCAATCGATGATTTCTCCGTCTGCGAATATATTGTTGACGAGTTGGACTCCGATCATATCATCGAAGGCGAATACAGATGACCGTGTATTCGCGCTACGGTGAAACGTGTTGTTATAGATGAGCGTGYGTTGAACCGGTCGGTTCATATGGAGCCCATGATGCGGAATGTTCCAGACTACATTGTTGAAGAAATTAATACCACTCGTCCAGGCGTCCATATAGAAGCCGAAGCTCAAATGGTTCGATTCATTGTCGTGCAGCCAATTATGGTGAATTTCCGTATTGTCGAAGTCATGGTTAAACAAATACACGATGCCGGAATCTTTCGTCAGGCAATTGGCATACGAAATGTCGGAATATTGGATGACCGAATGGGCGAATACGCCTGAGACACACGTCCGTCCCGATCGCGTAATCGTGCTATGGCTAATCAGGTGTTCAGACCCTGTCACCCAGACGAGGCTAGCATAAGACGACTCGAAATTACCATCATGAATATGACAATTAACGACCTGGTTGCGGGTACCCGAGATGTGGATGCCGATTCCTTCGAAATGCGAAATTTCGCTGTCTCGCAACACATTATCGCTGCCCCCCAGCTCAACACCCTTGGTCCTGCCATAGATGGACTGGCGTGAGCCAAAATACCGATCGAGCCCGCATAGAACGGAGCGGATAATATGACAATGATGAGCCTCTTGCGTTGTAATCGTGGCAGCCCGACATCCGATACCCACCACTTCTATGTAGGCTCTGCCTCGCAAATCGAAAGCATACTCACGTCGCTTGGCTTCTACCACGTGCTGATCGGGATGGTCACCACCCGGCGCCCACAGGTACAACTTCTGCTCGCTGCTGTCGTAGTACCACTCCTTCTCCGTATCGAGTGCCCGAAGTGAACGTGTAATGAAATAGATATTCCCCGCCCCCGCATGATAATAAGGAGCTGAACTGACCCATTGGTCATAATGAAGCGTTCCGGAGACGAACCGATTCACCGGAGCGGTGGAGATGAAGTAACCAACGCCGTTCACGCAGGCTACCATAGCACCATCCCAATACCCATCGGGAAATGCCTTCAAATCTTCGTCGAATATAGAACCTGACTGGTTATCATTCGTGACACTGTCCACAACCGCGTACTGGGTGCGAGCTAAGCGGTCCGTGACATTCGGCCATTGGGCTTCGCCGCATATTTCTCCATCGACAAAGATGATATTGCCATTGCCATCTGCGACGTTCCAATCCATGTCGCCCTTATAAATACTGCCCTCATGAAGCGTCCATTGTGTAATAGGATCACAGCCGCTGACGACAACCTGTTCTCCTCGATATACCTCGAACCGGATTGGGGCAGACATCGTACCGGATTGAGCAGGCTTGACCGTCTCACGGTATGTACCTTCACGAATGTAACACGTATCTCCAGCTTGCATGATATCCGCAGCTCGCCCAATCGTCTGGAATGGGGATTGCAAAGACTGTCCATCGTTGCTGTCACTGCCATTTAGCGCTACATAGAATACACGGCTCTCGTTGGTCGACATGGGTGCATTCACTCCCTTGATTATTCTAATGGTTGTACGAACCGATAAAACAGTGATTGAGCGAGGGATTTCCCTCGCCCAATGTAACAACATTTAAGCTGTCATTGTGGTACGTTCGTTATTTCTTTTTGCGCTCTTCGTAGACTTGGTTAGCTTCGAGTGTCTGTTGATCACCACCGGCTTTTTTCCATTGCGCTACGAAAGCATCGAAGCCTTTGTCTGTATCGACCTCGCCCGTAATTAACTTGATCATGTACTCATCGACCAGTTTATTCAGCGTCGCGGATACCGACGCTGTCGAAGGAAGCAACGCCGGGTTGACCGGATCTTTGGTCACCTCGATGCCGCTGTTCATCTTCTCCTTGTAGTCCAGCATAGCTTGCGGGCTATCGAACTTAGTCATGGATGGAACGGCGCCCTTCACATGATTGAACCAGATCCCGGCTCCAGCAGCTGCTGCTAGTTTGACCGGGTCAGTTCCATCCCCTTTTGCAACAGTGACTCCATCAACAAGGTCGTATTCTATACCTTTGCGACCAGCACCCGTAATCAAATAAGTTTCTTCGTTCATTGCAATTTCCTCCATCATTTGTAATATCTTGATCCGCTTCTTTTCGTCCTTCATCAGCGCGGCGCTGAACATCTGCGGCGCTTGCGGAATCGTGCTGGACGACATGAGCATCGCTTTGCCGGAAGGGCCTTTGAACCCTTTGCCGATCGCAAGCGTCTGGCCTTTGGCTTTCCATTCCGCCCCTACTGCACCTAACTCGTAAAGGTGGTACCACATACCCGAATCCACCATCCCGATACGGCCGCCAAGGAAGTTGGCACGGTTGCGAATCCAGTCGTCTGTTGCGAATTCCGGATCGATTAGGCCATCCTTGTACCATTTGCTGAGCAACTTGAACGCCTGACGCGATTCTTCTGTTATCATGCCGTATACGACCTTACCGTCAGCCCCAAGAATCCAGCCGCGACGCTTGATGCCGAATGCGGCAAAGATCGAATTGAACATTTGCACCGGAGCGTCTTTACTGCTAGCCGAGAGGCCGTACGTATCCTTCTTGCCATTCCCGTCGGGATCGTTGTTACGGAATTTGGTCAGCAAATCTTCGACTTCTTGCAGCGTTTCCGGAACTTTGGTTACACCAACCGCCTTCATCCATCCTTCGTTAAAGGCTGGCAGAAACGGACTTTTTCCTTCTAGATATACTTTCGGAAGACCCCAGTTTTTCCCTTTATACGAACCGAAGCTGAATATGTTAGGATCGACCTTCTCCATATCTGCTGAATACTTCGGCATATACTTCTTGATCTCATCCACCGAGATGCTGGCGATGACACCCTGATCGGCCCATTGCTGCATCAGATCGAGACCGGCGTCCTGGGTAATCACATCCGGAATTTCCCCGGCAGCGATCTTCACATTCAATTGGTCACGCCATGTTGTCGGATCAAGATTGATGTTCTTGAGCTTGATGTTGAATTTCTGTTCCAAATACTTTTGCGCTGCATTATCGTCCGAGGATGGCGGATTACGCCCTGTCCAAGTTATTACCATTGGTGGTTCTTTGGGTGTCGCTGTCGCCGATGGCGAAGTTGTCGAGGTTCCTGCTGTCGATTTGGGTGTGTCTGTACTGCTGCAGGCTACGAGCGATGTGGCGGTTACGGCAACTGCGAGTACAACAGAAACATTTTGTTTCACTTTCTTCATCCGTTTTGCCTCCCTTATCTTTGTCAGTCATCTATTTAGACGAAACGATGCATGCCACGTTCCGTTTAAACCAGGTTTAGCCTTTAAGCGAACCGATGAGTGCGCCTTTAACGAAATACTTTTGCAAGAATGGATACACAATGAGGATCGGCATCGTGACGAACATAATAACAGCCGCCTTGATACTCTCCGACGTTACCGACCCACTCATCATCGCCTGCAGGGCGGTATCTTCATTGCTGACGACAAGCTTACGCAAGTAAATTTGCAACACTTGCTTGGAACTATCCTGAATATAGATCAGCGCATCGAACCAGCCATTCCAGTGGTACACAGCTGACCATAAATCTACTGTCGCCATAATCGGCATGGAGAGTGGGATGACGATCGTGAATAGGATGCGAATATCATTCGCGCCATCGATCTTCGCCGATTCTTCCAGTTCGTCCGGAACCCCCATGAAGAAGTTACGCATGATCATCATCGAGAACGTATTAATCAATCCGGGAACGATGAGTGCCCAGCGGGTATCTATGAGATGCAACGACTTGATAAGAAGGTAGGTTGGGATCAGTCCGCCGCTAAAGAACATCGTAATGACAATAAACATCGTATACACGTTGCGATGCGGCAAGTATTTCTTGGACAGCGGATACGCGCCGATCGTCATCATGGACAGCATTAGGATCGTCCCGATTACCGTCCGGAACAAGGAATTACCAAGTCCGCTCCAGATCGTTTTGGAAGAGAACACTTCCCGATACGCCTCAATGGAGAAATCGAGCGGAATAATATGAATGCCTTGGCGAATCGCTTCCGCTGGTGTGCTCAGGGAGATGGCCAACTCATGAACGAACGGATAAAGCATAAGGAGACAGAGCAGCGAGATGAAGAGCAGCAGGAACGCTTGAAACACCTTCTCGCCTGTTGTCAKATGCATGGAAGTCACACCTTTCGATTATAGTAGGGAGCGAGAGCTACAAGAGCCCTTCCTGTCCGGTGCGCTTCACGAGATAGTTCGTCATCAGAACGAGAAGAAACGCGATAACGTTCTTGAACAAGCCAACGGCGGTCGTCATACTGAATTGCATTTGAGTCAACCCCATCCGGTACACATACGTATCGATAATATCTGACACCGAGTACACACCTGGTGTATATAGATTCAGCACCTGATCGAAGCCGGCATCCAGAATCCCGCCGATTCGTAAGATGAACATGATCGCGATGGCCGGAAGAAGACCAGGAAGTGTAATGTGCAGCGTCTGCTTCCATCTGTTCGCACCGTCAATAATCGCCGCTTCGTATTGCTGCGGATCAATGCTTGCTAGTGCCGCCAGGTAAATGATCGTCCCCCAGCCGACTTCCTTCCATATCGCAGATACGACCAAGGTGAAGCGGAAGTAATGACTATTGCCGAGAAAGTAGATGGGATCAAGGCCGACCTTCTGCATCATAAAGTTGACGACCCCAGTGGTCGGAGACAAGATGATGAACAAAATGCCTGACAGCACGACCCAGGACAGGAAATGGGGTAAATACGTCAGCGTTTGTGTGATTTTCTTGAATGCAGTGAAGCGAACTTCATTGAACAACAAGGCAAGGATGATTGGTGCGGGAAATCCGAATATAATATGGTACAAGCTCAATCTGAGCGTGTTGGCCAGCACCTTCCAGAAATCAGGTGAAGCATGGAATAAGTAATTGAAGTTATCCATGCCGACCCAAGGACTTCCGGAAATCCCCTCCAGTATTCGATACTCCTTGAAGGCGAGCTGGATGCCGTAGATCGGTCCGTAGGCGAAAATCGCGTACCAGATCAGTACGGGGGCGAGAAGCAGGAATAAATAACGGTTTTTATAATACCCCTTCCACATGGAGGGGCGATTTTTGTTCACTCCGACATCTGTGACCGCCTTAGGTAACCTGTTAGCAGCAAGTGGTACATTTTGTTTTTGTCTCAAGCGGTTCTCTCTCCTTCCGTATGTATGGCTTAATGCTAGCTCAGAGAAAACGCTTACGCCATTGCAATATCATTCAAATTCATTCGTTTTCTTTGGATCGGCCATTATAGAATCATTCACAACACTCGTATTCAAAGAAATTGAAATGCAAAAAAGCTGCTCACAAGGATGGATACTGCGAACAGCCCTTTACTTTTAAATACATACATGAGGATGTCGATTCATTGTGAACACAGGAGTGG
>NZ_JBFUIX010000134.1:0-10245 GCF_056401635.1 Paenibacillus sp. P4_E11
GGAAGGCGTACAGAGRAACACGAAAAAGAAAAGAAGAAAAATCGTAAATCAAAAGTTATCCAATTGGAGTTTTGGTAAAATTCAAAAGCAACTCGAATACAAGCTCGAAGAACATGGAACAACGATGAAGACGATGGATGAAAGCTATACAAGTCAACAATGTCCTTGTTGCGGTAGAAGGAAAAAGACGTTTACAAGAAATTACAAATGTTTCTGCGGCTACGAAGAACATCGAGATGTTCTCGGTAGCAAGGGGATTTTGTCCAAGTATCTACATGGAGATATACGCGATTTGGGCAAAACGAAAGAAGTCAAGTATCTACGGATAGCCTAGAGYTAGAAGTAGTAGATGGTGAGTTCCCACCCACTTGCAAAAGTGTTGCTTACGATAGCTTGCTGTTCGGTTTCCGCTACATGTGTAGCGAGAGATAGTAGCCAACCTRCTGTCTTGCAGAAAGTTACGGCAAGTAATGGTAAGAAACCCCTACTTCTTAGCGAAGCGTAAGTGGGGGAGGTTCATCGTGTTCAGCGAAAAGAGTATTAGAGTTAAGATTCAATTCCTTCGAGCAACGCAAGCTGCAGCCGGTTCGCCGATGTGATCGTCAGCTGCAATGAAGCAGAAGTCATAGAAGCAAAACGCACACTTGCAATGCCGGCTACAGCTTGCAAAGTGTACGTTTTTGTGTTGTTTATTCCACCTTGATGAATTTGCCGGTTGCTTTCGATTCGAACGCGGCCAAAATGACCTGAAGAGACCGCAGTCCTTCCTCGCCCGAAATTTCCGGCGGCGTCTTGGTAAGGATGCTGTTGACGAAGGCATCAATGACGCCGCTGTACGTTTGTTTCTCGTTCGTTGCGATCGCGCCTACCTTGTACCGTTCGATCGTCCCGCCTCGCAGTTCCACGATCACTTGGTCTTCCGGGTGAGTTCCGATCTTCATCACTCCGTTCTCGCACCAAAGCACCGTGCTGTTGTCCTGACCTTTGTAATACGTCCAGCTGGCGGTAAGCGTGCCAATGGTTCCGCTCTTCATCCGCAACAGGCAGATGGAGTTGTCGTCAACATCCGTGCCTGCTTTATGCAGCGTTTCGACAAAAGCGGCTACTTCGCTTACTTCGTCGTCCAGCAGCCAGCGGATCAGGTCGGACTTATGGACGCCCAGGTCACCCATAGCGCCCATTACGGCTTCGGCCTTGCGGAAAAACCAGCTGTTTCGGCCGTCCAAGCTCCAGCCTTCCGGGCCGGGATGGCCGAATGAGGTGCGGAATGTCAGCACTTTGCCGAGTCGTCCGGACGCCAAAATTTCTTTCGCTTTCACATGAGGTGGCATCAGCCGCTGGTTGTGGCCGACCATCAGATAAACGCCGTTGCGGTGGGCAGCCTCGATTATGGCTAAACCTTCTGCGGCGGTTGTCGCCATCGGCTTTTCAACCAGTACATGAGCGCCGGCGTTTGCAGCGGCAATTGCGGCAGGAGCGTGCAGATCGTTCGGTGTACAAACGCTGACCGCATCAACCTTTACATTTTTCAGCATGGTTTCATAATCGGCAAAAGCTTGTGCTTTGTACGTTTCAGCCAGCTTTTCCGCCCGCTCGGTGACAGGGTCGCTAAAAGCAACCAGCTCTACATTCGGGTTTTGCGCATACTCCGGGACATGGCGCCGGATGGCGATCGCACCGCAGCCGATGACGGCGATTCTCAATTTGCTCAAGGTTACACGTCTCCTTCAGGTTTTGATAATGAAACAGGATAATGCTGCTTCAACCAGCGCAGGCTGTTTGCGACACATTCGAGCGGCGGCTTCTGGCAGCTGTCCTGCTCGATGATGAGCCATTTGACCCCGGCCGCGCCCGAAGCGGTGATGACAGCCGGCAAGTTTACTTCGCCTTGTCCCAGTTCAAGCGTCTGCATCCGATTGTCCGCACTGCGGTTGAAGTCTTTCAGATGCAGCAGCGGCAGC
The DNA here is from genome assembly GCF_056401635.1 of Paenibacillus sp. P4_E11. Lineage (NCBI taxonomy): Bacteria > Bacillati > Bacillota > Bacilli > Caryophanales > Paenibacillaceae > Paenibacillus > Paenibacillus sp. P4_E11. The sequence goes on from NZ_JBFUIX010000134.1 coordinate 1,962, forward strand.
CTTCCCGTATAACGGCCAATGTAATCAAGCGGATCCTGCTTCGCGTACTGCACCCAGCAGACGTCCATCTCGGCCTGCACCTCATCCGCGCCGGTGGAAGCGTACAAGGCATCAAAAGCAACCTGCCCGCCGATCCTGCTCTCGAACTCAAATGCGTGGTTATGATAGCCGAACTGCAGACCGTGCTTGCGCACCTCTGCGCCAACCTCCTGAAAGTATGCGAACAAGCGGGTCCAGTCTTCCTCAGTCTTCCTTTCGCTATTAGGCACAAGGGGGCAAATCAGATATTGTCCGCCGATGGTTTTCAGATACTCGATTTCGCCAAACAAATTATTGCGGATATTGGATAGACTTACGTGACTGCCGATCGCTTTCAGGCCGAGTTCATCGAGCAGCGCGCGCAGCTCTACAGCCGGCGTGCCGAAGTATCCGGCGAATTCGACGCCTTCATAACCGAGCTCCGCTACTTTGCTTAGCGTTCCTGCCGGATCGGCGGCCATATGATCCCGTAGGGTGTACAACTGTAATCCAATGCCCATACGTTGCAATGCCGTCACCTCTTTCGTAAAGTAAATTGCTAATAGACTTCTTTGAGCATAACAGGAATCGTCGCTTAAATGGCATTGATCGCGTCAGTTTACCGTGTTAAGGACATATTTGGCTTTTTGCAACCAGACATCACCCGGACTGACGCTGCATTCTCCGGAGAAGTCGAAGTACAATTTGTTGTAGAGCTCCGCATTCGAGACGTGATGATTTTCATTCGGCAGCCATACGTTCCGTTCTTGAATCTCCAGTTCGGCGGAAATCCCAGACGATGTTCCCCATGCCATCACTTTCCTGATACCGGGACGTTTCCGATTCGCTTCATGGGTAAATCCATCCCTGGATATATCGTAAGCTTCAGGATCGGAATCGCAGCATAGGCGATCGGTTATTTGGTCGGCCGAAGCCCCGAGTAATTTCCGTTTGATCGGCAGCATGGCGAAATAGGAGCGGCTCAGCGCCGTGTCGACAAGCCATTCGATCTCTTGGTCCAGGCAAATCCGGCTGGAATGGATGCGAAACAATTTGCAATGTTTGGCTACGGGGATGCTTCTTGTCGGATCTACAATCCATTGTCCTGCCGATAGATGCTTGATATCCCGGAATAATCGGGAATGAGAAATAAAAGTGATGGATCTGCATGTAAATGTACCGGGAATGCTCGGATCCTGCTCCACATCGTCGAAGAAAAAACGGGCGTTTAACATAATCTCGTCCCCGTGGGCATTTCCTCCCATGAAATCCGAGGCGTCCTTTTCCATGATTGCGCATTCCCATTCGCCTCCGTGCACGATCGGACCTGATCTGACGTTCGAAAACGAATACGCGCCGGTTCGTTCGACCTCGTACACCTCATGCATTCGCCATACATCCAAGTTATGATTCGGTTTGACGGCATCTGCATCGAATGGAACCTGAAATCGCTTCAACTGATAATGAAGATAACGGTTGCTTTTCGGATTCGTTCCTTTGATATAAAAATGTATTGCGTTTGTCTGCTTAATGACAACAAGCTCAGTAGGATCGCTGTTCATTTCCGGCATCATTGCCCCTTACATCTCGTCGTAAAGAATATGAATGAAAGCCAGTCTTGCCGATGCTGCGGTGATATGCATAATCGGCTCTCCCTCGTGCGTCAACGGAGTGACACTGAGTATTTTGCAATTTGAAGCCGGCTCGCCTTCGTGAGAATCTGTCGCTAACTCATACAGAACAGCACTCTTCACAGTCCGTTCCTTCGGTTTGAAATCGATCGTCCATGCCGATTCCGGATTCCGGCTGCATACGGTTATAATCGTTTCCCGATTTTCAAAACGGAAGGTCTTTGCCGTTACTCCAGACGTCGAATGAACGATTTCGGTATCATCAAGAAATGTTCCTTGGCCGTAAAGCTCCAGCCACTGCTTTCGCAGCCGGACAACCTTCATCACGTAGTTCAGCATGTCGGGATCGCTCTGGAACGTGTTGTCATTTTCAAGGTCATACATCCACAAGTAGCATCCGATCAAAAACGCCCGGTCGATCATGTCCCGGGAAACCTGGGAGACGTGTACAGGACGCATGGCCTGCTTTTTAGAAGGGTAAATCATATCGATCAGCCTCTGATCGGGGAACGTATACCGGTACAATTCCGGAAAAGCTCCGCTATGGTGATAAAAAAATGTCGAGATCAGCTGCCCGCATATTTTGTTTCCGTGAATGTCGGTAACACCCTCGTACATCGAGCCGATGGCGAACCGTTCATTGACCTGGTCCAGAAACTGACCATATCCGATATTCCATCCGTCGTGGCGGTGGTTATGATCCGCGCGAAAGCAAAACGGCGGCGGCGACATTCCCAACTGATCGAAGTACATCGAGTCCGCCCCTATTTTGTCCACCAAAAAGCGAACCGTTTCGAACAAATAGTGCCGCCAGCCTTCCGATCCATTGCATAAGACGGCAAAAGAAAGGTTGTCGTCGCCGTAACGTTCGATCTTCATAAGTCCGGTACGGTTGTGCACGGCATAATCATCTCTTAATGATGCAAGCTCCTCATACTTCATATTCAATAATTTCGAATTGATGTAAAACGCCACATGACCGCCGTTCCGGCGAATCGCCTGAACATGTTCAGCCAGCTCCTCGGCGGTGCCCAGTTCCGGGTCGGGCCGATAAATCGGGAAGCCATGGTCGAAACCATCGACATGCCAGCCGGACAGGAGCAGATGATTGAGTCCCATTTGAATTGCTTGCTCATAGAGCCGGGGCAAGTCCCGAAACTTATGAACAATTGTTCCATCCTGATATTTGAAGTCATAATGGGCTACGAGTCCGGCACTCTTTGCAAACCATTCCGGAACGGCGATCTCGCGTTCGCTGCCGACTCCCTTCCGCCATCCCCGGTACCGGTCCGCCCCCCAATGCCAATCTCCCGGATGAATTGCAACGGCATATCGTCCCGAATTCCATGTTTCTTCATTTTCCAGGAATGGATACCGAATGGCATAGAAGCCCATGCCCGGCTCGGCTGGGCCGAACGTTTCGCAATGCAAGCCTGCCACATGAAATTGCTCATCGTAGGAGGCAAGATAGAGGCCATGACTGTCACTGTAATAATCCAGCCACATCATGGAAAGAGGCCCTGAATATCGATGCTCCCGAACAAACGAACCGTCCTTTTCCCTTTTTGAATTGACTCCGTTTAAATAGTAGTTGTACTTGTAATCCTGCCACTTCCAATGGATGATGGAAGGGGGGGCGGCGTATGTTTCCACCGCATTCGTAATTTTTTCACCGGCATTGAACGGATAGACAAGTGTATCGTCTTGCCACGTCTCTCCCCAGTACACTCCGAATAAGCATGGAAAACGAACCTCTTCCACGACGATATCCGGTTCCTGGTGCTCCAACCGGATCGTCCAAACCGTCTCCGGATCGCCCGGAACAATCCGGACGCCGATCTCCACGGCAATGTGAAGATCCCCGACGGGGGAGTGAAGGTATTCGTACCGCATCCGAATGTCAGAGATGCCTTCCTCAGACGAGGCTAAACTGATGTGCGGTTTCAGCTTGTTATTGACCGCCGCTTCGCGAGAAGCCGGGGCTCCGACACAAAACGGCTCTTCGCTGCCTTTTCTCAGCATCAGAGCGAACGGCATACTGCGATTGCGAAACCAATTTTTCAACAGATTTTCGCCGGTAATGTTGTTCACGAGCTCCACAAGTTCGCCTGTCACGCTGTCAAAGGCAAGACCGACATATTGGTTTTCCAGGCGAATTTTCCGCTTATTCATCTGATTCCTCCTGTCCGTCTTTTGTGTGATTTAATCATGATTATCTTGCCGTTCGAAGGGGCTCATTCGTCTCCTTTATCCACAAATAATCAGATTAATTGATTCTACAGGGGAAATTTTAATATATATTCGTGCGGTCATCCATGAGTGGAAAAGTTGTTATTTGAACAATTCAATCAATAATAAATTTGCCTGGAGCGAAGAATCATCTCCCTGAGCGGCATGAATGCAACGGGGTGTCCTTTCTGAACGGCTGATGGTGCAAGTCCGGTACATGTTTTAAAGACGCGGTGGAAATGGGATTGCTCGCAAAACCCGAGATGATCGGATATTTCCGCTATCGTCATCCCGCTATTCTTAAGCAGCTCACAGGCTACGGATACTTTGACTTGACGAATGTATTCAACCGGGGTTTGTCCAAGCGTTTCTTTGAACAATTTGGTTACATGATTTGGCGAACGCTCAATGTGATCGGCGAGATCGGACAGGCGGAGCGGTTTGCAATGGTTGTGAATAATGTAGGACTGCAGCCGATTCATCAGATCCTGCTTGACCGCGGACACGCCTTGTTTCCGGGAATGTTCCTGAATGACCCACCCGAGCAGCTCCGTCAAGATTCCTTCGCAAATCAGCTCGTTGCCGGACGTTTGGTTAAACCATTGCATTAAAAGGACGGAAAACCGCTGCTTAAAGTAGATTTCGTTTTGGATTTTGCAGGTAAAGAAGCCGTTTGCCCTCAAAGGAGCAAGAGCGGCATCCGCATTTCCTGCGGAAGTGAAGTGGGTGGAATATTTCTGGTGCAGCTCTTTGTCTTCGTTTTGACAGGAACGGCTCGTTCCGGCCGGAATGAACATCACGTCGCCTTGCTTCAGCTCGACGACTTGATCCAAAAGATGGTAGACTACCTTTCCGCTTGTTACGAAAATCAGAATATGATGCGGCACTTTTTTGTCGTTGATGCTCCATTTTTCGATGCGATCGTCATAAATGACAGATTTGATAGAAAGCATGTAACGGCCTCCTTGAGATTTTTTTTTGAAGGTTAATGATTGAATTATATAAAAAGCTTTGTTATTGTTCATTGTCCCTGCGGTAATATTCATATTAAGATTTTAGCATATGATCGGATCGATAGGGGGGATTGGATGAGTGAATTGTTTAAATGATGAATATGGTTAATAACTCAAAAATGACGTTTTCAATGGTAAATTCGAATGCGCTTACAGAAAGTATTATTTGCAAGTGTAACACGACGATTATAAGGGGGATTGCCTAATGGATACGGAAAAAATCGGGTACAGGAAGTATGCCGCTCTTCCCGTTTTACTGATTGTGTTTGCTCTGCTGCTTGCAGCTTGCACAGGCCAGGATAACGGAAGCCGCAAGGAAGCGGAACGGGCAAAAAATGATGTGAATAGGAAGGAGCCTGTAGAGCTATCGATCTGGCAGACCGTATCGAATGTGAGCGAAGAACAGTTTATGAATGATTACGGCAACAAGATCAAAGAACATTTCCCAGAAGTGACTTTGCGATATATCGCTTATACGGGAAAGGGCACGACAATTAACGACCTGATCACCGCCGGTCAAGTACCGGACATCATTTACGCTTCAGTCGGACACACGTTCTTCGGCGTGCTGGATCCGAAGCTGCAGTACGATATGTCCGATTTGATCAAAAAAAACAACCTTGATTTGAACCGTTTCGATCCGGCGGTAATTGAACGCCAAAGACAGCTGGCGAAAGGCGGCATTTACGGCTTGCCGACATCGATGGATACATTGGTGCTGTATTACAACAAAGATATTTTTGATAAGTTCGGGATTTCATATCCGCGCAACGGCATGACCTGGGACGAAGTTTACGATCTGGCGAAAAAGCTTAACCGAACCGAGGCCGGTATTTCCTATCGCGGTTTCGGGATGGCCGCTGGAGCGATGTTTACCGTCAATCCTCTCTCCCTCCAACCTGTCGATTCGGCGACGGAGAAGGCGAGGCTCGGAACGGACGACGGGTTCAAGCGCCTGATGGAAAATTTCTCGAGATTTTACCGGATTCCCGGAAACGAAGTAACGAAAGAAAACATTGCCCTGGCCAAGCAGCGGGAGCTGTTCGACAAGGTGAGGGAGACGGCGATGTTCATCAACACGGGAGCTTTCGCGACAACGACGTACAAAGATACGATGAATTGGGACGTTGTATCGCTTCCGTCCTTCAAGGAAACGCCTGGAGTCGGCTCGCAGCCCATCCCCGTTTATTTCTACATCACGAATACGAGCAAGAAGAAGGAGAAGGCATTCGAAGTCATCTCGTATCTCACCTCCGATGAATTTCAACAGTTCTCGTCGCGCCACGGCAAGTATACCGTACTCACAGACAAGAAGATCCAAGGTATGTTTGGCGATGATATACCGTATTTAAAAGGAAAAAATGTAAAAACGATGTTCCCGCTCAAAAACGCCTCCCCGACTTTGCTGACGAAGTATGACAGCGTAACTTTGGCCAGCTTCGAGGAGCAATTCAATCAGGTCATATTGGGGCTGAAGGATATCAATACCGCTCTGAGAGATGCGGTGGATGATGCGGATAAAAAGGTCAAGACGGCAAAAGGGGAGTAACCGGTTAATGATTTAACGAAAAAAGATTATTGGAGGTACAGCATGTTCAGAAAAGGGTAGGTAAAGCCGCAGCAGGTCCGGCGGCAGATGGCGGTCATGGAAGAATGCCGCGCACAAAATCGGAAAATTTATCAAACGGCATAGAATTTTTTTGACATTTACATAGATTTTTTCAATTCATGGTCAATCATCGACGAATAGGAGAGAAGAACGATGTCAATCGGTCAATCTAAGATTCGGGGAGCCGTCATCGGTTACGGCGGCGCGTTCAACATGGGGAAAGTGCATGGCGGCAGCATGAACCGCGTAGGCTTCGAATTCATGGCAGCCTGCGATCTGGATCAGGCCCGGACGGAACAGGCTGCTCACGATTTCCCCGGCATACGTACGTATACGAATGTTCAGGAACTGCTGGCGCAGCCGGATATCAATCTGGTGACGGTCATTACCCCGCACAATTCGCATGCGGCTTTGGCCGAGCAAGTACTGGCCAGCGGCAAGCACTGCATCCTGGAGAAGCCGATGTGCATCCTCGCGGAGGATGCACATCGGCTTGTCAAGCTGGCGAGCGAGAAAGGACTTATGTTAACGGTTTACCATAATCGGAGGTGGGACGGCTGGTACTTGACGGTCAAGGACTTGATCGCGAAAGGGATGCTTGGTGACATTTACCATGTGGAAATGTATAGCGGCGGCTATGATGTACCGAAGGATTGGTGGCGGGAAAATAAAGAAATCTCAGGTGGAGCGTTTTATGACTGGGGGGCGCACTATATCGATTATTTGCTTGGCCTGGTTCCCGGAAAAATCAAATCCGTGCGCGGGTATATTCATAACCGGGTCTGGCATCACAAAACGAATGAAGATCAGGTGGACAGCGTAATCGAATTCGAAAACGGCGAGGTTGCCCATATTGAAATTTCATCCATTGCCCGCGCGGAAAAGCGAGATTCCGTATCCTGGGGACGAAGGGGGCGGTCGAGCTCGCAAATCCAAGGGATGGCAAGCTTCGCCTGTATCATGATCAAGAAGGCCAAAATATGCTTACAGAAGTAGAGCTGCTTAAGGACTCTCATGCCTCCTACTACGATAATATTTCCGATCATCTGCTTCGGGGCGCCGAACTCATTGTGAAGCCTGAGGAAGCGCGCCGGGTGATCGCATTGATCGAAACGACCGAATTATCGGCCAAGGCGGGTAAGGAACTGCCGGTACCTTTTGAAGCATGACATGAATTTAGCGTGACTCAAACTTGTCTGTGAAAATGTCACTTCCATGCAGTCCGAGTCCCCGTATTATTGAGCTTGGACTGCATTTTTTTCTACGACTGACCAATTAACGCACAATACTTATTTTCTGTCTCTTTAAGGTATTTTGCTGGATTTCTTCTAAAACGACGACGCTTAGTTATTTCCTGTAACCGTACAGACCACCTTTGTCTTTCGCTATGAAAAGTTTCATAGCTTACACTTTGAAGTCTGCTTAATAAGTTCTTCTGGCGGAGAGCGTCATCGACAAAAACAACACATTCTCCCGAGCGAACGATGTACCCGTTCCAACGTGTTCGCGAACGAGGACAGTGAGCGGATTCGGATATTGGAGAACGAACTGAACACCTACATGAAAGACATGCAGGCGAAGTTCATCACCGGCAAAGTCGGCTTCGACAAGTGGGACGAATACGTAAGCACGATTAAGAAGATGGGGATGGATGAACATTTGAAGATCTACGAGAAAACGTACCCTTCTTACGAGAAATAAGGGATCATGAGAACAGCTGCTCGCCGGATTATATTCGATCGGTATTTAAGCGATTTCATTACATAGTAGGAGGAATGTACGAT
>NZ_JBFUIX010000135.1:0-9913 GCF_056401635.1 Paenibacillus sp. P4_E11
TACCATGACTTCAAGCTCAAAGAACTGTACGAGCGTCTCGAACAAACGACTGACAAGTGCGAAGACGTAGCAGATATCCTTGAAAGTGTTGTCCTTCGTTACGCGTAATACCTTTAGAACACTCAATCTGGCTATGCATATCGCCATGAAGTAACCTTGCTTCCCATAGTTTTAGGAGGAAATCATGCTTACGCTTATCATTTTTATCGTGGCTCTCGCCCTTCTGTTTGATTTTATTAATGGTTTTCACGATACCGCCAATGCCRTCGCTACATCTATATCGACACGGGCCATGTCTCCGCGATTCGCTGTTTTGTATGCCGCTATTCTGAATGTGATCGGTGCGCTCGTCTCTTCGGAAGTGGCCAAGACCGTAGGTGGCAGCATAGCCAATCCGGCCAATATTGATAATGGGATGCAGATCGTCATCGCAGCTCTAATCACAGCTGTAATGTGGAATTTGCTGACTTGGTATTATGGCATTCCCTCCTCATCCTCGCACACATTAATCGGTGCTTTGGCAGGGGCTGTTCTGGCCGGAGCGGGTTCAGGTGCACTGAACTGGGGCGGCTTTCTGCAAATCGTGAAAATCCTCGTCTTGTCACCCATTATCGCCTTCGGTGTCGGTTACATAGTGATGACGATACTCAAATTTTCGATTCTCGCATTCGGAAATCGTTCACGTTCCAAACTGAATCGGGGATTCAAGACGTTCCAGATTTTCTCGGCAGGCTTACTTTCATTCTCCCACGGCGGCAACGATGCCCAAAAAGCCATGGGTATTATCGTGTTCGCACTTGTGGCAGGTGGTTATCAGACTTCGCTAGATGTCCCACTCTGGGTGAAGCTGTCCGCAGCAACTGCAATGGGACTAGGGACTTCGATCGGCGGTTGGCGCATTATCAAGACCGTCAGCAAGAAGATCATGAAGATTGAACCTGCTAATGGCTTTGCTTCGGACTTAGCATCCTCGATCGTTATCCAGACGTCCACTCATATGGGTTTACCTTTGTCCACGACACACGTCATTACATCCTCGATTATCGGGACTGGCAGTGTAATCCGATTTAAGGATGTGAAGTGGGGTACGGTTACCCGGATGATTATGACTTGGGTCATAACGATTCCAATCAGCATTGCCATCAGCTTCCTCATATACAAAGTATTGTTCGATCTGTTCTAGATTAATAGCAGCTGAAACGACGGAACTTGGTTCTGTCTTTTTTTTGTGCAAAATTACTTCAAAGGTCCTTGGCGAATGAGTTTAGTTTCGCGCAGGGGAGGGAAGGTAGAGGGGGTTACGATCGCTGTTGTACTTGAACGCTTTGATTTAAAATTTTAGTGGTAAGCATTCAAGTACAAAGGCGACCGCTGACGCTTCTTCACTCCCTCTACCTGCCCTCTCTTGTTCTACTTTTCAGTAGACAGTTATGCAGTTCGTCCACTCCGCATCCAGTCTGACGGGTCGAATTATAGCGACTTGCAGCTCAAGTTTCACCAGCCAATGAAGCTGAAAGACGAAAAAATCGTCTTTCAGCTCATGTTTCACCTGCAACCGGGGCTCTAAGACGAAAAAATCGTCTTGCTGTTTCGRCCGTCGACGGTGCTGTAAGACGAATAATCGTCTTGCAACTTGAGTTTCGCCCGCAGACGGTGCTGTAAGGCCGATTTTGAGGCTTTCGAGTCTTCGTGATTACAGGAGTGGAAAGTGAAAAAGAGGACCCCGGCGAGTTTTGGCTTGAACCCCCCACCGCTGAATCCCTTATACAATCAAGGGAGGTTCAAACAAGATGTTTGAGCAGAAGGGTCCTTTTTCACTTGGAACGGCCGTTTTTGCTTCAATCGGACTTCGAGCGAACCCAAAAAGGTCACCTACCGCCTATTGCGTTAGGTGACCTCTTAGGTTCAAGCTATTGCACAGATGAATCCCCCGCCGACTTTGTCTCCAGATAATAAGCCAAACTCTGCAGCTCCGTTGTAAAATCTGCATGATGCACGCGGATCGTATCCGGTACCTTGATGATGACCGGTGCAAAGTTCAGAATCGCTTCGATGCCTGAGTCCACGAGCTGATTCGCGACGATCTGCGCCTCAGGTGCCGGGACGGTAATAATACCAATGCGGACTTTATGCTGCTCAATCGTTTTCTTCAACTCCCCCATCGGTTCAACACGCAGGTTGTTAATCTGCTCGCCTACGCGCACAGGGGAAGCATCGAATACAGCCATAATCTTCATATTATCCTGCAGGTAGGCGTTATAATTACAAAGCGCTCGACCCAGGTTCCCAGCACCAATCAGTACGACAGGAATGAGTTGATCCAGCTTGAGGATCTGCCGGATCTTCTCGATCAGATAAGGAACATCGTAGCCGATCCCTTTTTTGCCGAACTCCCCGAAGTACGCCAAGTCTTTGCGGATTTGCGCTGGATTGGCGTTCAGCTTCTGACCCAACTCCTGCGAAGATACCATATGAATATTGCTTTTGTTCAATTCATTGAGGAAGCGAAGGTATACGGGCAACCGTCGTACAACCGCTTCAGATATTTTAGGCGTTTTCACTAGTTTGTTCTCCCATCCAGCTATGAATTCTTGGAACGAGCTGAGTTAAGCTCATATGCTCGATCTTCGGTCCCGGCAGCGAGTACAAAAAATTTCGTCCATAAGTGGTTTCCAGTACGCGCGTATCGTACAGAATGACCACCCCACGATCCGTAGAACGGCGTACCAAGCGCCCGAAGCCTTGTTTGAACCTAATGACAGCTTGAGGCACCGAGAGCGCTGTGAATGGGTTCTGGCGCTGTTTCTTGATGTGATCGCTCTTCGCTTCCGCCATTGGGTGATTCGGAGGCTGGAAAGGCAACCTCACGATCGCGAGACAGCTGAGCGCATCACCAGGGATGTCGACGCCTTCCCAGAAGCTGCTTGTACCTAACAACACGCAACTGGCGTGATCTTGGAACAAGCGGGTTAACTTCGTTCGGTTGCTGCTGTCAATGCCTTGTCCCAATACATGAATGCCTTGCGGCTTCAGCTGTTCCTTCAATTCTTGATGCACCAGCTTCAACATCCGATAGGACGTGAACAGGACGAGCATTCTGCCTCTCATCTCGATTGCCACGTCACACAACGATTGAACCAGAGCAGTAATGAACGCAGATTCGCCGGACGGACCTTTGATGCTTGGAAAATCACGTGGGATTAAGACGAGAGCTTGCTTCCGGTACTCGAACGGAGATGGCAGCTGAACGGTCTTCAACTTAGGTGTATCATGGAACGACTTCAGTCCGAGCTGACTGCTGCTGTATTGAAACGACTTATTGACCGAAAGCGTCGCAGAAGTCAATACTACGCTGTCCTTCACATCGAAGAAGTAGCCTTTAAGCAGGTCGCTTACATCGAACGGTGCATACATCAATTGAATCGATTTGCTGCGGAAATACGGCGTAGCCTCGAGCCAATAAACATAGTTCTCGTTGGCCATCTTCATGAAGAAGCGTAATGTATCCCGACAGCGACTAAGCTGTTTGACATTACCCGCCATATCGGTAAGCAGACTGCTGGTCGAATACTCATCGGATTTGTCCTTCATCTCCGTCCCGAGTCGGTCCAGCTTCTTCGTAATCTCTGTCAGCTCCAAGAAGATGTTCTCCTCGATCGTGAGCAATGACTTCCATTGACCTGGAAGCTGGTCTGGCTTCATCCTGCGAAGAAATTGTCCACCCTCTCCGGATAGCGGATCGCTCTGTTCCGATACAAGCTGGAACAAGAGTTCCGTCAGTTGATCCCACTCTTCCTTGACTTTCACCATTCTCGGGTACACGCTATCGATCCATGTCAGCCACTCAGACGAAGCATCAGGTTCCTGCGATATTCTCGCATATAGAGCAGGTAATTGACCGCTTCTCGCATCTTTATACAATCGCTGCAAGGCGTTAAGCAAGCTATTATAGTTCAGTTCCGAGCCTAGTAGCTTGGAAGCGACTTCTTCGAAATGATGGGCCTCATCGACGACGAGATGCTTGTAGCTTGGCAATAAACGATTCTCTGCCTGTATATCCGTGAACAGCAGAGAATGGTTCGTGATGACCACATCGGCAATCGTCGCCTCATGACGTGCTCGATGGAAGAAGCATTTCTTAAACCAGGGACAGGCACGATTCAAGCAGGAATCCGTGTCGCTCGATACCGTATGCCAGAAGTCGATTCCACGATTGCCGAAATAAAGCTCCTCCTCATCACCATGCTTCGTTTCCGTCAGCCATACGATCATTTGGGCAGCGGTTAGCCGATCGTCTCGATCAAAAGTAAAATCGCTCTGCTGAAGCTTCTGCTCGAACTTACGCAAGCACAAGTATCGGCTTCGCCCCTTCAGAATAGAAGCCCGAAACGATACAGGCACAATATCCTGCAGTAACGGAATGTCGCGCTGACGAAGCTGTTCCTGCAAGTTGATCGTATGCGTGCTGACGATCATCTTCTTGTCTTCACGTATTCCGTGATACAAGGATGGAATCAAATACCCGAGTGACTTGCCAGTTCCGGTTCCCGCTTCAATGATAAGATGGCGGTCGCTTGCGAGTGAAGCCTGGACTTCCTCGATCATTTGACGTTGAGCCGGTCTTTCTTCGTAATGCGCAAACCGTTCCTGCAGATTGAGCTGAATCGTATCATAGAACGCTTCAAACGTCTGATCCGCCGGAAATGCCAGAGCTCCTTCCTCACGTGCCGGCTTCTCCTCGTCCCAGTTGTCTACATTTAACGCGAATTGACGGAAATAGGTAGCCGTATCAGGGTCCAATACGGTTTGTGTTTCTTTCCACAACCTGACCTCATGGATGAACCAAGCAAAGTCTGTGAACTCAGCTTCATACATCTGTGATATTCTCTGCAGGGTGATTAAGGGGAGACTTTCAATCCGTTCCAGACACTTCAGCCAGATCATTCCTGTCGCTTCTGCGTCAGAATCTGCCCGATGGGGCTGGTCATGAACGATACCGAAATGGTTGCTGACCATGGACAATTGTAATGTCGGAAGACCCGGAAACAAGATGCGCAAGAAAGCAAGCGTATCCAACACTCGACCATCGAAAGCGTTATAACCGCACTGTTCGAAGGCACGCTGAAGGAAGGCCAGATCAAATGCAGCGTGATGCGCCACAAGTATAGTATCTTCAAAAAAGGGGAGCATCTGTGAAACGACATCTGCTAACTCAGGTGCGTCTGACACAAGCTCGTCGGTAATTCCCGTCAATTGAACGATAAATTCAGGAATCGCTTTATTAGGTTTTACAAAAGAGGAGAACGACTGCGTAATACGGCCTTGCTCTATAACAACAAGACCAACCTGTATGATATCATCCGAAGGTTGGTCTCCTGTGGTTTCAAAATCGATTACAGTAAATTTCATCAGGCGCTTTCAACCCTTTCTGCACATTCACCTACTAAGCATACCAAAACGATACCCCGGAAGGAAAGGTAAAGTTTTTCCGGGGCATCGTCTTGATTGGTTAGTGCAGGAATCCATACTGTGGATCTTGCATGCCGGCTTGCTTGGCACAAACCTCCATGTTGAGCACAGGTTGTACGCAAGACGGATCGGTCATATGTGCCAGTTTGAAAAATTGCTGCGCTTGTTCCATGTTGTCATTCTTGGCTTGAATACAGCCCATGGCATTGTAGGAGATAGCTTTCATTGAAGCATGGTCGGTTAAGGAAATAATAAATTTAAAATGTCGGTAAGCTTCCATCTCATCGCCATTGCGCATATGCCCCATCGCTAAGTACAGCCGCCCCAGCATAAAATCTGGATATTGTCTTACCACCTGCTCGAACGCCCGAATGGCATTGTCAAACATCAACAGTTCGAAGTAGCCCTGCCCCTTGCTGAACGATTCGGATTGATACCCAGGTTCTGCTGATCCTGTAGGAAGCTCGGGATGTGCGTAATCTGGCACTTGCTTCATGTTAGTCTGGAAGAATTTCCCCAGCTTCTCTTCGAACCTGAGCCATTCTTCGACCAAATGGTCACTCATCCCCTTGAGCGCACTGAGCTTTTGGTTCAGTTCGTGCTTACGCGCGGGCGCGGCCGTCGGATAATCCTTCTCAATCTCGTCCAGAACGTCGTTCATCGTCTCGAACAGCTGCTTTATCATGACATCCCACCTTAGGCTGAAGGTTGTAGCAACTTTCTTCTAACTTGGGTTACACACATGTATTACAGGATTGTGGAGTGGGTCTCCGTGTTCATGGTACTGATCACTTGATTGTCCGGTCCCATAATAGCTACCTTCGGTTGATTCAGCTTCGCCTCTTCATTACTCATTAGCGCATAAGCCATGATGATGACCGTATCTCCAGGTTGTACCAATCTCGCCGCTGCCCCATTCAAGCAGATGACGCCTGAGCCACGCGGTCCCGGAATGACGTATGTTTCAAGCCTCGCTCCATTGTTATTATCCACGATTTGAACTTTTTCATTAGCCAAAATATCGACCAAATCCATCAAATCTTCATCAATCGTAATGCTTCCGATGTAATTCAAGTTGGCTTCCGTGACGGTCGCCCGATGGATTTTGGATTTCATCATCGTTCGGAACATCGCAAGTCACCTCCTGTGTAAAATCGTATTGTCAATGAGCCGGGTTCGCCCAAACTTAACCGCAAGCGCAATCACTACAGGTTCATCGGGGAAAAAAGTGTCAATGGGCTGCAGCGATGGATAAGTTCTAATGTCCACATAATCGATCTCAGCGAGCGGAGACGATTGGATGTGTGCTACGATACGGTCTCTTAGCTGCTCGGGTGTGAGCTGTTCATCCGCAACAAGAAATTCGGCTAATTGGAGCGATTGCGACAGTACAAGAGCTTGCTTACGCTCCTCAGCAGACAAATAAACGTTGCGCGAGCTCATGGCCAAGCCGTCGTCTTCACGTAATGTAGGACATGGCACGATGTGGACCGGCATATTCAAATCTTGTACCATCTGCTCGATGACGGCTATTTGCTGCGCATCCTTTTGCCCGAAATAAGCTCGGTCCGGCTGAACAATCTGGAACAGCTTCGTCACAACGGTAGCTACTCCATCGAAGTGTCCAGGTCTGGAAGCACCGCACATTACAGCAGTTAGCTCGGATACGATCACCTTGGTCCTTGTCGGCTGTGGGTACATCTCGGCTACTGATGGAATAAAGACGAAGTCAGCGCCAGCTTCTCCAGCAAGACGGCAATCCCTTTCGTTATCCCGCGGATACTTGTCAAAATCTTCATTGGCTCCGAATTGCAAAGGATTGACGAAGATGCTGACTACTACGATGTCGCATTCCTGACGAGCCTTCTCAATTAAACTGACATGACCTTTATGCATGTACCCTAACGTCGGCATGAATCCAACAATAGGTTCACGAGATGGATCCGTCATACGCTTGTCGCGTTTCGTATGGGTTATTGCTTGTCTAAGCTCCGATATCGTGGTGTAAATGTTCATGACGATTCTCCCTTGTTACTGTCGCCTCCGTACAAACCGTCCAGCTCGACATTTGTGTGAAATGAGTGTTCTTCTGCTGGGAAAGTACGCGTCTTCACATCCTGTACATACCGGGCGATGCCATCTCGTATATGATCTCCAACGTTGGCGTAAGCTTTTACGAACTTTTTGGGAATTGGATCAGCTGTATATTGGAGCACATCGTGGTACACAAGCACTTGACCGTCGCAATGCTTGCCTGCACCAATTCCGATCGTCGGAATTGTTAATTTGCTTGTGATAAGTTCGGACAATTCGTCCGTGACGAGTTCCAGTACGATCGCAAATGCACCTGCCTGCTCCAGTGCCAAGGCGTCATCGAGTAATTTCTGTGCTTGGGCTGATGTCTTGCCTTGCACCTTGTACCCGCCGATCTGGAATACGGACTGTGGAGTTAACCCGATATGCCCCATTACAGGTACGCCAGCTTTCACAATCGCATCAACGGTCTGGGCGATCTCGGTGCCGCCTTCCATCTTCACGGCTTGGCCTAATCCTTCGCGCATAATCCGCCCGACTTGCGTGAGCGTATGGTCGATCGTGCCATGGTAAGTCAAGAACGGTAAATCCGTAACGACCAGCGGGTTTCTTACGGCTCTCGTCACAGCCTTCGTATGGTAGATCATGTCGTCCAGCGTAACCGGCAGCGTTGACTCATAACCGAGCACGACATTACCGAGAGAATCGCCCACTAGGATGACGTCGATGCCAGCTTCTTCTGCCAAACGGGCTGAAGGGTAATCGTATGCGGTAATCATAGAGATTGGAATGCCGTCCAGCTTCATCTTGCGCATTCGGGTCGTGCTCATTTTCTTCGCTTCCACAGGGTCCACCCGCTTCCTTCGAGATGGCTCCTTGCCAAATTACCTTAAGAGTCAAAAAAACCTCTTCAGCTTAGACGCTAAAGAGGCTTCCAATTAACAGGAATCAATCTTGCGATTGTTTTCCGTCTCGGTCCCTTCGGCTCAGAGCAGAAATGTAGTACGGCTTACACATGCCATCATTATGGCCTATTGCGGTTTAAAACTTGCAGCTGTTGCATGAGAGTGCAGTTCCGCGTAGCGAATACCGCCTCTATACGATCAGTATAGCAAACTTTTCCGCAATTTTCACGAAATTTTCACAAAAACATACAAGTCTTACCCTTGCTGGATATCAGCTGAATACAGCTTGACCGTCTCACCATCAGCCTTTTGTATCTGTAAAGCCCCTAATTCATCAATCGCCATTGCCGTACCTTCTATCGAACCTTTCGACGTATTAGCCCGCACCGTGCCGCCCAACGTGATCGTTAAGGCTTCCCATGCCGAACGAATCGGGTCGAAGCCGTTCTCGTGGTACAATTCGTACAAGCATTCGAACTCCTCCATGACAGCCGCGATCAGTTCTGTACGATCGACTTTACGGCCTGAAGCCAACAATAGTGATGTTGCGATTGGCTTGAGCGGATCCGGGTAATCTTCTTGCTCCAGATTGGCGCTGATGCCGATACCGGCGATCACATAGCGAAGCCGTTCGTCTTCAGCGAACGATTCGAGCAAGATGCCACATACTTTGCGACCCTCGATTAGAATATCGTTCGGCCATTTGATCGCTGCTGGCACCGCGGTTGTCTTGCGGATAGCCCGACATACGGCAACAGCGGTGAGCAGCGTTAGTTGTGGCGTGAAATGAATAGGGACCGTGGGACGCAGCACAAGGCTCATCCAGACGCCTTTGCCTTTGGGTGAATGCCAATGTTTCCCCATGCGTCCACGTCCCGCATTTTGCTGCTCTGCGAGGACAAGCGTGCCTTCGCTAGCCCCTTCCTGTGCCAACTGCTGTGCAATGATCTGAGTTGAATCCACTTCATTGTATAACTTGAGGCTGCGGCCCATCACGTGGGATCTCATCCCGGTCATCAGCTTGACAGCCGATAGGCGGTCTGGCTGCCGAAGCAGCCGATAGCCTTTACGTGATACCGCCTCGAATTCATATCCCGCCTCTTTCAGCGATTGGATATGTTTCCAGATGGCCGTTCTGCTGCATTGCAGCATCTCACTCAATTGTTCGCCGGATACGAACTGGTCGGCGTGTTGTTCCAATATAGTTATGATGCGTTCATTCATGCTCTTCACTCTCGATCTGTTGACGTGCGGCTAGGATAAGCCGCCCTTTGTCGTTCGGGATGCGGCCGAGTGCCACATCCAACAGCAGGCCGTCCAATAGACGGCCCAGCCATGGCCCAGCCGGCCGCTCGAGCGCGGCGAGCACGTCGCGCCCTGACAGCGCGAGCTCGCTCACGCGCGACGCCGGCACCGCCTGCACCCAATCCRCCCCGGATTGGAGCAGGCGGTGCCGCTGCGCGGCGCTGAGCGCGCGCGGCGCGGGCGCTGGCGGCGCCGCGGGG
>NZ_JBFUIX010000136.1:0-9750 GCF_056401635.1 Paenibacillus sp. P4_E11
TCTCAGGTGTAGATTGATCGACGACGATCACTTCCAGATTCAGCCGACGGAAAGTGTCAAGAACCATTGTCAGATCGTCGGTCAGATCCGCATGCTTGGCCGTGGGCTTATACTCCTGATCGAACGTCCGCAACGGACGATCCGAATCCAGCAGGAACTGGAACCGCTCCTCCGCTTGCGGCAACCCGTACAGCATCGAATGATCCTCCATTTGCTGCACCTGGAATGGATCGTGGAGCATGCCCTCGTATTGCTCCCGGTTCTGCTCGAGCTTCTCGCTATAATTGATCAACATGGCCGCTATCTCATGGATCGCGCCTTTCACCGCACGAACAGGATCTGGATGAGCGCCAGCTGCACAGATGATATTCACTCCCTTGGGCTTCCTGTTCTTAGCGATAGCCCATACGCAAGGAATGCCATGCTCCATCGTCGAATTAAACAAATGCACGTCATACCCTGCTACGGTTTGCAATCGTTCGATCATCAATGTCAGCTCTTGATCGTCAGCCGAGAGAGGATCAAGGCGTGGAAGAGGCAACTGTGCATACCAGGTCATCAGGAATGAATCACGCTCCACCACTTCCATGATCGCATAGAAGATCGCTTCTACCAGATTGCCGCCTAATGCGCAGCCATTGGAAGTTTCGTACACAACTCCATGACCGCAACCTGAGCTGTAGTAGGCAAGCAGCTCCGGTACCAGAATCGAACGCTCCTTCAAGAACGAATAGCCCCACACCCAATCGATAGCTCGATTCGGATCGAACGGTTTGAACGGAAAGTCAGGTTTCTCATACTGAATCTGCTCATGAACACCAACACGAACAGGATTAAGTGCCTGGTGCTTCAAGTGGTTGAAACTATCGTGAATGACTGTCCGTTTGCCGCGTGGCGACATACCACAGTAACGCTCCAACCCTTCCAAGATCGCCGTCATCTCACTCACCGCATAGGAATGAGTGCGACCCGCACAACCCTCATCCGCTGAGAATAACGGCAGATTGATGGACGAATCAGAGAAGGGCGACATGAGGTCGAACATCTTGGAGTTCAAGAAGCCTGTCCGGGTATCCAGATAATCTCGTGCCAGTACACTCTGCAGCTCATCCATTGGACGGCAACGATAACGATCGGCACTGATCTTCGGGCTTGGCTTGAGCTGAATATGGGCTGCTTCTGCACTATCGTCAGGCAATCGGCTGCATACCGGACATAGCGGGTCAGCTAGAAAGAGGTGACGCGAGCTTGTCAGCGTCTGCAGATTGATCAAGAACAACTGACCTGCCGTTTGTGGCTGCTGGCCTTGCAATACTCTGCTGGCTTCCGCCACGAGAAGGTGTGCCACCTGCCTCAATCCTGTGCGCGAAGCCCACGGATTGCTAGGCAATCCTTCTTCGTTCTCAGACAGACTCATCTGCAGCTCCCACGATTCCTTACGATCTTTCCCCGCCATTAAGCGCCGAAAGTCTGCACACTGGGAGCAGCCCGGCTCCCCTGACCGTATCAGAGGACCGACAACACCCTCGCCGAATGAAACGAAGCCACGCAGCCAAGGCACTTCCGTCTGTTGAAACACTTCTTCAGCCTTCAGATGCATGGCAGGATTCCACACATCGCCCACTACAAGCGCCAAATCAACTGCTCTAGGCGCTCCGGTTCCGAAATCGGACTGGCGTGTAAGCTCATACTGGAGAGATAGCTCCTCACATACGAATTGTGCGAGCAGCCCTTCTCCGATTACCGCAACGATTGCGCTCACTGGCTCTCCTCCTCTCGCAGCGACACGCCAAACACACCGGCTAGCCCTTCTTTCAAGAATGGCTCATCCGCCAGATCGATGACTGACAACCGCTTCCGGTTCGCTTTCAGTATGATCTTAGCGGCCTCTAGAACCTTGGCGTGCTCCCCTTCTTCAAACGCATCGATCACAATGTCTCGCGGCTCTACTTGTTCCACTCGGACATTTACCAACTCCACTGCATGAATGGTCACGCTCTCGTCAGGGCATTGGGATTTCAACAGCGCTTGCTGGAGCGCCATCCGTAACGCTTGTGTACGATTCAAGCCGACACTGCCGTACCAGCGACCGTTCGAACCGACCCACATCAGCGGGAACCCCATTACGTCCTCACCCACAGCAATTTCCGGCGTTCCCTGCATCGTGGTCAACGCACTCCAATCATGGCGGCAGCGATCATCGCACACATCCGTCAACCTTACCTGCACGACAGAAGGCTCGCTTGAATTCAACTGCCTGGCCAATTGTCCGGTCATATATTTGGATAACCCGCGGCAAATACCCTCCGCAATCGTCGCGCCTGCTCCTACCCCTACATGAGCTTCGGTCATTCGCGATACGTACGCTTCGATCCCGGCCAATCCCGCTTCCCTCCGTGCTTCCGTATGCGTCAACCCGGGGCTGACGATCTCCGGAAGCAATTCAGCCGGTCCTTCTGACAGTGGATCGGCGGCCTGCACTCGACATAACATCAGCGGGAGCTGGAATAAATCGCCCTCTTCCCATATGTGGAGGATGCCTGTTTCTGCTGAGGTCAACGTGCTGAAGTAAGGAATCAGCTCATTCGGTCCCTCATTACTTGGATTCCTTTCGGGTGGCAACTCAATCATCGGCTCCCGTTCAACAGCTAGACGCCCGTGAACGAGGGGATGAGGAAGGAACGAATGCCAGCTTCCTTCCAACGTCTCCAGATTGAGCAGAAACACCTTTTGGTTCAATTCCGACTTGGTCACGCCTGTAACCGATTTGAACCATTCAAATACGATTACATTAGCAAGCATCGCTTCCGCTGTAGAGGAGACGACATGGACTCCTGGGTCCTTGCATAACGCGGAGGAATGCACACGCCGCCATGCTGATTCTAGGCAGGCTTCCGAATCTGGACGAACGAGCGGTCCTGCCACACCCGCTTGATGGATGAACATAGCGGGGAGCAGCACCTTACCCGCCTCCCTGCATGCTGCGTGAATAGCTTGTAATGGTTCAACGTAACCTTCCTGTGATACGTACAGTACGGCATCATACAACCGCACCGTCTCACACCAACCGTTGCTGCTTCCATCATTAGGCAGGCCGATCTCCTCTACGCCTACCTCTGGATCTGATAAACGGGCATGTGCCACGAGTGCTGATAATCGCTGCCGATCGGTCGTATCCGTGTCCGTGATCATCAGATGGAATCGAGGCATTCCCGATTCCATCAACGCCGCACAGAGCGAGAGCAGGAACGGTCCGGAACCAATGGCCAACACTTTGACCTCCCGATAGGACTGGAACCGGTATGCACCCGAACCACCAAAACTGTCCAGAAATTCAATCTGGGAAGCATACTTATGAAGCACCTCGCTCGTTAACTGATGCTGACGATCCTGACTTACATCGCGGACGAAGCCGTTGGCATGCAACACTTCGGCGATTTCATATACCCGATTCCGGTATTCATCCGGCAACTCATCGGTCAACTCTTCCATCGTGTGCTCGCCATTCAACACCGGGATCAATTGTTCAATCCACTGGTCGATCGTGTCTCCTTTCATTTGAAACGAGCCCACATTGTTGCGGAAATAGACGTCTCCATTCGGGTTCGGCAGAAAGAACGTATCCCCATTCACTTTCAGACGCATAGAAGAATTCAAACCACATTCCTCCTAGAGCTTTTATCAAGACAGTTCCCCTTTCATGTTATGAATGACGATTTGTCCCTCATGCCATAAAAAAACTCAGAAGTGTAATCACCTCTGAGTTTGTTGGAGAATAAGTTTCAGTTCGCAGAGACTTTACCTAAATCATGTTACCGGCAGCGTGCACAGCCACCGCATCGTGCACAAGTACTGCAGCGGACACAATTGCTGCAACGAACACAGTTGGAGCATCTACAGGAGCAACTACAGGAGCAACTACAAGAGCAACTACAGGAGCAACTACAGGAGCAACTACAACTACAGCTGGTGCAGAAGAACACGCAAAAGAAGCCTCCCACGCATAGACGATCACCATTTGGATCATTCTGGTTTTGACCCACGGTTGGGGTCATGTCGCTGGCATTGAAATCACTAACTTTCAGTTTTTGAAGATCTTTTTTGAAATTTGTCATTGTAATAACCTCCGTTATTTGTTATTTACCAGCATGCTATGTATTTACCTCCACTTATGTACCTAGTACACATGCTGAATCGATCAACAAATAAAGAAAAACCTGAGCCGAAGTTTCATCGGTCAGGTTGTCTGCGATTGATTTTTTGGTATAAAATGGCGAACGACTTCATTGAACTGGATTGGTTCTTCTGTGTGTGGGGAGTGATTACTTTCCTTAAAAATATATATTTCAGACTGAAGTATCCACTGATGAATCTCTTCCGTGAAGTTGACGGGGCATTGTGTATCATGCTTACCGCACATCACTAAGGTTGGTGTATCGATTAAATGCAGATCCTTCCGAATGTCATATTGGGAGAGGTGCCGATTATAATAATCCAATCTCTTTTGAACCACTCGCCCGCTACTTGGTTTAGCAAAATATTCATCCCACTTCTCCGGATGATGGAGTGACATCTCCACCCACTCTCGACTTGCTAGCGCTTTCTCTTCACTTGATGATTCCGAGCTACGCAATATGGAGAAAATCTCACGCAGGCGTGGGTTCTTGGGGTTGTCACGGCAATAGATGCTACCTGGAGAAGACATATATTCACTAGAAGCGGCAGCCCCAACCACAGTTAGATTGATTAACGATTCCGAGTGAGACATCGCATACACCAGACCCAGCATCCCGCCAGTCGAGTGCCCAGCAAATGACCACCTCTGGAATCCCATCGTTTCTCGAATGGCTTCTAAGTCTCTAACAGACTCCGTCATACTAAGTTCTTCATCATGGATGATCTTGTCCGAATTCCCGCATTCTTTAAGATTTATTAATAGGACTTGACCATAGTCAACGAACATATCTGCAAAATAATTTCCTCTTTCCGTGAAGGCAGAATAATAATGAGTGACGCAGATAGGTTCACCTTGACCGGCTATAAACAGTTCAAAACTTCCTCGATCTGTAGTTAGGATTCTTTTTTGCCAGACAGTCATTAGGTTACTACCCCCTTACCTCCACGCCCCCAAATATGGTCGAGGTCCGATCCAGGACAAGTTCAACTCTTCCTCTCCATGCGGCCCCGGCTTCAAAAACACACCTTCGTCCGTCCGCATGAATACCGGCTGATCCTTGAAGGAGAAGTGATCAGGAAGCGTCCGAWCACCGCCGATCCAATCCATATCGCGCCCAAAGTAATTCTCGTCTTTACGGCCGAGAAGCTTGAATACATCATGGGCAGCATAGTCGGTAATCGTCCAGTGATTGCCCTTCTCCATCCATATACATTGATCGCCCAGCAGTACCGATATTTTGTCGTCCGTCTTGAAAAGCTCTTCGTGGATTCCAGGCTCCATTCCGTGACGAACAAGCAAGTACAACAGATCATGCGAATGCCAAGCCGAACAAGGAGCAATATCGCCTTCGCCTTGCCAGCCGGTCGCCGAGGCAAAAAATCCACGCGGATTCTGATAGGTCGCATATGTCCGATCGCAAGCCGACAGGAACCGTTCCAGCTCATCGTCCTTCCTGTGGCTCAGATACTTCTGAATCCCGTACAAAGACATACCCATGCCGGCAATCAGCATCGGTTCCTTGATCTTCACCCATCGGCTCCCGCTGTAATACCAGGCACGGTGCAACCGGATCTGCCCCTTGTCATCGTACCAGGCACAGCGGGCAAGATGGCGGCACAGCCTTCCTGCAGCTTCAAGGTATCGTTCGGTTCCATACATTTCGTAGGCTAATATTAGCGGTGCGATCAAGAGCCCGTAATATTCCGCCGGCTCCGTATTCGTCATATCTCCGAGATAACGATAAGAAGCATCGCTGTCTTCGTCAGGGAAGCCCTTGACATGATAACGTTCGATCATGAAATCAAGCTGATCCGGCAGATCATCCCATCGCACTTCGCCGAACACATGCTGGTATTGCAGCTTGCCCCACAGCCGCGCATACTCCTGATTGCTGATCGCCTTCGCCTTGCCATCCTTATATAACGCGCCGAACGGGTACATCACATCATTCGTCTCCATGCTATTGGCAATAGCTGTGCGGATCGCTTCAACATGTTCTGCGGGCAACCAAGATTTGGCATACTCTGCCGTTAGCCCTAATGCTACATTAGGCAGCATGTTGTGGATAAGACCTCGCTTCAGCGACTCGCCGATCTGGAATCCGATATGGGCGTATTGACCGTCCTCCTGAAAAGCCGTCGTCTGGAATCGGATCAACCGCACGAGGAGCTCCTCGAGCTTGGGGTCCCGCTTCTCCTTAATAACCAAGGCAAGCGAGGTCAAGAGCGGACTTGCCCACGTGCTGTGACCCGATGTAAAGTCCGACCACCTATAGGGGTTCGAGCCCCATACGGAGTGGTTATGGAAGCCATGGATGGCTCCGTTATCGTTAACCCAAGTGAGTAACCAGTTAGCTAACGTGGTCGTGTTCGGTTTCATAGATTCTTTCCTCCTTATCTCTAGAACGGTGAACCCGGAAACAAGGCCAGCACTTGGCTCATCTGTTCCGTCGTTAATCCGACTCCATCACAATACGATACGTTCTTCAATAGCACGTCAATCGACGTTGTACCTGTAAGAGTTACAGCAATATCCGGGTTGGACAAGCTGAATCGCATCGCCGGCTCCACCAAGCTGCCTGGACCGTTACCTACGCGCAAAAACTCAAGCTTGGCTAATCGGTTATTCGCCTCTCTAAGTCTGTCTTCGTATTTCAAGAAAAACGGTGCAGGTGAATCCGCCAGTATACCCATTTGAAGCGGGCTGCCGTGGATGACGCCAATGTTATTAGCACGCGTCCGTACGAATAGCTCGTCCGCTGCTGTATAATCAATCAGCGTGTACCGTCCGAAGGTTTGAATCGTATCGCACAGCTGCTCTTCGATGAACGGATAGAGCAGCGCCATTCGCCCCGCATTGATGCCGAGTGCACGAACTTTGCCTTGCTCCTTCAGCTTAAGGAAGGCTGGCAACGTTTCATTCACCACTTGTTCGTAGGATGTCGATTCCAACTCATGCAGCTGAATGAGATCGATGCAATCGGTTTGCAAGCGGCGAAGACTTTCCTCCACCGATCGGATCGTATTCTCATATGTGTATGGATCTCCTCGCATAACGGCCTTGGTCGCGAGCACTACCTTGTCACGCCGTCCCTTTAACGCCAGCCCCAATCGGCGCTCACTCTCACCGCGGCCATATAACGGTGCGGTGTCGTACAAGGTGACTCCGGCATCAATCGCGGCATGAACAACGTTCACGACCTCTGCGTCCGACGTTGGCCCGAAGTCGCCCCCGAGCGGAGCTCCACCAAGTCCAAGCTTGGAGACACGAATACCGGTCTTGCCAAGTTCCGTATAGATCATCTCGTTCGACTCCTTCTAATGTAAAGTTACGGGTTCACCCCGTTCTGAAGATTCCAGAGAAGCATAAATGAAACGAATAACTGGATAGAACGAAGTAATATCGTGGTTACTCCTCCGATTATCCAGATAAGATCGTACGAATTCATCTACAGTGCCATTACGCAGCTCATACTTCAGGTCGCTAAGCTCAAACTGTTGCTCCGCACCATCCGCATCTACGAATAGCAGACCCGTTTCACTCAACTCTACCATACCGAGTCTACCTTCTATTCGAAAATAACCAAGCCAAGTGGTTGTCCGACCATGAGCTACCCATGATGAATAATAGCTGAGATGCAAGCCGTCATCCCCGTCCGCAAGAAGCGAAACGACCGATGGTGAAGCAACTGGAGTCCAGGTAGGCAGTCGCGACGCTGCTGTTACTTGTCGCAGACGTTCCAATCCCAGCAGATAGTGAATCGTACCGAAATGATGGTAAGAAAGGTCCTCCAGCATAACATGGTTGTATGCGCTCATCCACGGAGCCACTACTTTCGGACGATAGCAGCGCCAAGTCACCTGTTCAACCGTACCGAGCGCCCCTGCATCGATTAAGGTTTTGGCTTGCTCCACATACTTGTCGTAACGATATGGCTCTCCTATTGCAATTTGTCGCCCAGTACGCTCACTCAGCTTCAGCAGGCGTTCGCCATCACCGGGATCAGCCGGTCGTAATTTCTCCAGAAACAGATCGTAGCCTTTGTTCACAACGAACTCTACGATCCCCATATTCAATTTGCCAGTTGGCGGCGTCACGAGTGTTACGATGTCGGGTTTCACTTGCTGCAACGCCTCTTCGACATGAGTGAACAACGGGATATTATACTTATACACGTCCGCTACATACTTGTCCGGCACACCGACCATCTCTGCCTGTCCATAAATGTCTACGACACCTATGACCGTCACTTCAGGCCTTGCCCTCCAATGCTCGAGCCAATAA
Organism: Paenibacillus sp. P4_E11; assembly: GCF_056401635.1. Classification (NCBI taxonomy): domain Bacteria; kingdom Bacillati; phylum Bacillota; class Bacilli; order Caryophanales; family Paenibacillaceae; genus Paenibacillus; species Paenibacillus sp. P4_E11. The sequence continues at coordinate 8,462 of NZ_JBFUIX010000136.1, forward strand.
TCCATCATACCGAGGATAAGTACTTGTATGGACTTTCCGTTCATGTGAATCGCTCCTTCTGCCAAATCACTTCATCAGCATGTCATCAGTTGGCCTCAGACATTGCAACACTCATGTTGTACAATTCCGACAGTATCAACACCCATGATAGCATGGCATTTACAATCAAGTATTTGGCGGCAATCGACATTTTGTTATCCGTTTCCGATATTCATCTCCTGTGTCCTCCAGACGGATTCGGCCCCGAGCCGGTCTTGCAATTGCTGCAAGTACTAGGCTCCTTGCTGTGTGCCGAATTATGTTTTATTAAGCAGCCATGTATTATTTTGCTATGTAACGTCGGCAGCCCAAGTCACTATGACCTTGGGCTGCTTTCGACTCGATCCGCTCTGATCTATCTACCCTTACCACCCATATAAGGACTGACCATGCTGTTGTTCATACCGGAATAGTCGTTCATTGTTCTGTACGTATACACGTGACGCGGAACCGGGCAGCAATGGTGACGATTAATAACTTCAACTGTATGAACAATGTCCACGATCTGTGGATGGTAAATGTCTTTGTACACTTGCGTAGGTGGGTCATAGATGGTTTTCGTTGGACAAGACGGGCAATCATTCCGATGTTGCTGTTGATTTGACATATCATTTCATCCCTTTCTAGTGAGGTAGTACAGTATATGGGATGAATCCGCAACAGATTGGATGGAAGCCTAGCGGCATTCCCCCATTTCATGTACGTTTGTCCTGTAGGTCAACATCCACTAATGACGCTGGGTCGTCCTCGTGACTATCGTCCAACGCGTGGCAGCGAGCATCCCCGGAACTTTCTGGCGGGATTAAGCGGTTACCTCCACGTGGACGGTTTATGCCGGTTACCACAAGGTAGTGGGCGTAACGCTCAATGAGATAAGCTGACGGCGTTTTTAAAGATGGCCGTTTGGAGATTGACAACAACCATAGCGAACGGGCAATTAAGCCATTTGTCATCGGGCGGAAGAACTGGCTGCTTGCGAATACGCCCCGCGGTGCAAGGGCAAGTAGTGTTATTTACAGCGTGATTGAACGGCGAAAGAGAATGGGCTGAATCCCTTTAAGTACTTGGTGTACCTGTTCGAGCAACTCCCACAGCTTCCCGATTCGAAAAATCCGGAAGCGTTGGACAGCTTGCTACCTTGGTCACCGTCACTGCCACTGGCTTGTCGCGTGCTCAAATCTTGATTATACAACTCATGAACAGCCCCCAACTTGAATGACAAGGTGGAGGCTGTTTGCGCTTACGAATAT
>NZ_JBFUIX010000137.1:0-9589 GCF_056401635.1 Paenibacillus sp. P4_E11
CACCAAGAACGAGAAACACCACTTGCCAATCGAACCAGTTCGTAATCGCTATACCGATCGGCACTCCAAGTACCATGGCCAGGCTGAAGCCCAGAGCGAGCGTCCCCATGGCACTTCCCGTTTTCTCAGCCGGTACTAATTTGGCTACAGAACTCAGCGCTACGACTAGATAGACACCCGAACTTAATCCCAGAATTAATCGAGAAACGATTAAGATCGAAATGTCCGAGCTGCCATAGGCGGCCAAACTGCCTAGAATAAAGGTCAATAGAGCGCCAATCAACACTTCTTTGCGTCTCACCTGCGAAGTCAAAGCCACCACTATAGGGGTTCCAATTGCAAAAGCGAGCGAATAAGCTGTAATTAATTGACCCGCAAGGGCGATAGATATGCCCATATCTTCCGCAATGACATTAAGAATACCGGCTACTACCAACTCCGCAACTGCCGTCAAGAAGGCTCCTATTGCAAGCAAATAAATATTAAAACGATTGTTCATCGATGTTCATCCCTTTCAATGTCTGTTCGAATTGGACCAGCAACATGGCTAGCACATGTGAGGTTCCTTTGATTGACATTATAAGGGGGTTACTATAATAATGTAAGAAGGCAATACATTTGGACATTATCCTGATAAATGGACCAACTAACTATTAGTAAGAAGGTGATCGTATGGAATCATGCGGCGAAGCCCAAAATGATAACAATATTTGTGAAGTACTTACGATACTGGGGGCCAAGTGGGCTTTCCTGGTCATCGCCGAGCTGCAAAAAGGACCTAAGCGGTTCAAGCAGCTCCAGCGGGATGCGGTAGTGATCAAAACCCAATCACTTACTGATACTTTGCGGCATTTGGAGAAGAACGGCATTGTGAATCGCCAAGTATATCCTACTGTTCCGGTCTCCGTTGAGTATTCGTTAACCGAGAAAGGTCTGGACTTCAAGGATGCCTTGAAGGAGATGACCAAGTGGGCTGATCGATGGGGACAATCGCAATCCATAGAGAAAGCCAGCCACTCTTCCTGAGTTGGCTGGCTTCTGATTGCACGGACTATAACACCTATCATTTCGTTATCGGATAATCGATGACGACGACATTGTCGAGCAGACCATCCAACATTTGGACGAATTGTTGATGCACCGGGTGAGGCCCGTATTGACGCAACGCTTCCCGATCTTGAAACGTCACACGAAGTCCTAACGAGTAACCGTGTATGTTATCTACTTCTTCCGTCATATTCATGCCAGCAGATAAACTCACGATTCCTGGAATCTGTTCCTTCAATGCCATCAATGCTGCGAGCAATTCCTGTTCCTTCTGAGCGGAGAGGGGTTGCTTGAATTTGAATGATACGAGATGTTCGAACATGTTTATTACGCTCCTTTACCGATATAATTTTACCCTAGCATTCGGCTAGTGCCTCATACAAAACTTCTTCCGATAGAGCAACGGAATAGGCCCCATCTTCGAACTGTTGGATGGAACCGATGCCCGACATGATGACGAACCGAATTTGACCGCTGCGCACTTTTTTATCGGAATACATCTTCTCAACCAGCATGGAAGGGGTGATGTACGAAGGAATCTCAATCTCGAAACCCGCACTTAGCAGCAACCTGCATACCCGATCCCGCTCTTCCTCCGTGAGATAACCGAGCTTCCGAGCGAGCTTAGCCTGAAAAGCCAACCCAATCGCCACCGCTTCTCCATGCAGCAGCTCATATCCGCTTAACGCTTCGATCGCTCTTCCCGCCGTATGTCCGAGATTCAGCACCTGCCGCAGATTCGTCTCCTTCTCATCCTGCTCGACGACACTGTATTTGATCTGACAGTTACGATAGGCCATATGCTCACACACTTCCGCATCCAACACTAACTGATCGGGAGTCAGAATACGACTCATATGGCGCTCTAAATAGGTGAAGAATTGGTTATCTGCCATACAAGCATGCTTGATCGTCTCGGCCAAGCCGCTCCTGAACTCGCGAATCGGCAGCGTACTCCACGTCTGGAGGTCAATATAAACCTTCGTCGGTTGATGAAACGTGCCGATCAGATTGGTTGCCACCGGCGTATTCACAGCGGTCTTCCCTCCAACGGATGCATCTGCCGCCGACAGAAGGGTTGTGGAGTAATTGAGGTAAGGAACCCCTCTGCAGAACGTACTAGCAACAAAACCAGTCAGGTCTGACACCATCCCCCCGCCTAACGCAATCATGCAGCAGTCTCGGCCGTAGCCCTTCGCTAGTAGCTCGTCCTCCAACAAGGCTTTGTTCGCTCTGGTCTTCGAACCCTCTCCACTCGGAATAGAGAACAGATGGCATGTGAATCCGGCTTCAACTATACGCTCGAGTAAGGCTCGTCCATACTTCTCTTCTACCTTCGAATCGGTGACGATGGCAACCTTGACAATGCCCGGAATCAGCCCGTTTTGCAAATCAGTTAGCAATGAATCGAACAAGTCTCTTCCTATCTCAATATCGTAAGAATCATCCACGACTCTCTTCAATCCCACACGAAAAGCAGTCATATCAGACTCTCCCCCTTATCCAATCCAGCAGAACTGGCCTGTCCTCTTCGAAACTTAGGTCCAACTGCTCCAGCTCTTCTGCCGATTTCCAGGCGATCTCATAGATTAGACCATCCGGGTCTTGGATAGTCGGTTGGCCTCCGGTCACTTCCACTTCGTAGTAGGTGACACTGAAATCAACATTGATGGACGCATAGCTGCCATTCTTCACCTGCAATTGGCGAACAATCCGAATCTCGTATCCCGTCTCTTCCAGCACTTCTCTCGCACAGCATTGCTCGAGCGTCTCGCCCTTCTCCAATCCGCCTGCCGGCACAGCCCAACGCTTCTCCTCTTCCGGTTTACCTTGCAGGATCATTAGAAGCTGGCCATTCTCATTGATACATACACCTGCTGCTCCATGCCACATCGCCATTTCCATCCACTCCCCCCAGTTGTCTGCCTATAAGTGTATTATATTCCCAAACGGAGGGGAAGGGGGAACAGCTTTGAGAAATTTGAACATATCCATAATTGAACATTTCGATATAATGGGRATTACTACCACACAATGAGGGCCGCTTATGAAGGATATAGATTCCGTGCAGCAAGCGATTGACTACATTGAAGAGCATTTGGATCAAGAGATCGAGCTTGCGGCAATCGCTCAAGAAGCTTTCTTGTCTCAGGCTCAACTGTATCGGGTGTTCTATGCCCTAACCGGCCACGCTGTCAAAGCGTACATCCGCAAACGAAGAATCAGCATGGCCGCTGTACAGTTACGCTATTCGAACAAACCTATCGAGCATATTGCTTGGGATAGCGGGTTCGAGTCTTACCATTCGTTCGCCAAAGTGTTCAAGAAGTTGGTCGGCTTGAGCCCTGCGGCATATCGAGCGGCTGATCTCTTCTACAGTTTCGAGTCCATCCGTTTGCGTGAGCAGGTACTATACATGGAAACGCATGAACAAGCTGAAGTTTTTCCAGACGTCAAAGTGATGCGACTTTGGCCGACACAAGCACATGCCCATTTGTACGTTTCAACCTGTGAAGCAGGAATAGAACGAGCCGCCTTTCAAACTGTGTATGATGAAACTTGCAGGTTAAGCTGGCAGAGCTTCAAGCTTCGATACTTTGGCTACAATGTCGACATTCCTGGATCGAATGGCATACCCAGCTTCGGATACCGAGTGCTAGTAGTAGGTGCAGAACACGATTCTGCTTACAACGGAAATTTTTTTCAAGTGGAGACGTTTCTCGGAGGACTCTATGCCGTTAGAAAAATAACGGAGCTCCAGCCGGAACGAGTTCAGGAAGCCTGGGACCGTCTACTCGCGGAGTGGTTACCCAAAAGCACGTTCGATCGTGCCCGGCAACCATGTGTCGAACAATTCACCGTCTTCCATGGGCGAATAGTAAGAATGAATCTGTATCTCCCCGTAGAGCGCAGCTTCCGACCGCAACAAATCGAGATTGTAGATTGGCCAGGCGCTACCGCCTTGTTCAGTCGGGGGTACGGGAAGTCAGCTCAAGAAGTAGCAGAACACCAGTTGACACAATGGTATATGAACACCCGCGACGAGGATAGTCCTGGATTGCCGGATCGGTACTATATGTCGTATGCGTATGGAACAGAGGATCAGGACGAGTATTGGTGGGAGAATGGAGTCCTTTGTTCAATCGTAAACGTAAAGGCCCCCGGCGGATTGGTCGGGAATATCAATAACAAGTTACTTTCCCCGGGCCTATACGCTTGTTGCGTTACTAAGACATACGGCAAGTTGACTGGCGTGTTGGATAAAATGCATCGATGGATCGCGGTCAATACCGCTTATCAACTGGACGGAGCGCGGCAATGGTTCGCAGAGTATGTTACGTTTGACGGCACTGACATTGAACTGGATTCCTTAGTAAAACTATATTTACCTATTCAAGAAGGGATGTGTGACGGATTATGAAACCGAATGCCAATCGTTTGCAGGACAAGAATTATAGGCCTGAATATGTGCCTCAAGTGTTGAAAGTCATCGCAGGACAATCGGCTGAAGGGGAACGACTTCATGCAGCTCGGAATAATGAGCAAGATAGGGTGTCCGGCAGCAAATGTGCCGTCGATCTGATGACCTTAATCCAGCTTCCGGTACGTAATCTGGCCAGCACTGTCCGCTTCTATGTGGATGTGCTTGGGCTTCACTTGGATTACCCGGAACGACCTCTGGAACACAATTCGTTCGTCAGCACTGTACCAAGAATCGGGCCGGGTCTGCATTTTCTAGTAACACCGGAAGCGGAATTTCGCCATCTGCATCATCATAATTCGAATGAGAATAGGCATGAATATGCGGCTTTTTACACACAGAGCTTGCAGGAGCTGCATAAGCGCCTGCTGCAAGCGGGAGCGCTTATTGTAAAAGAACCATCCAACGGATCCATGTCGTTCCTCGACCCGGAAGGCCATCTAATCGGGGTGTATGAACGGACTGACTCAGCCGTCAACGAGACTTTTCAAACGAATATTACCGGTTTCCGGCACGTTCGCATGCTGGTATCGGATGCGGGACGAACGGCTGACTTTTTCGAGCAGGCGCTCGGGTTCGAATCGGTACCCTCTCTAGATTCTCAGCTAGAAGAAAGGGTCATTCGGGTACGGGAAGGCAGCCAGAACCAACCGTTCATCCATCTGCTGCAAGTGCGTGTGGAAGACGTCCAGCCGATGCATTGGATGCTCGACGGACGCCCTAAGCATGCCCTCGAGCTGCATTCGCAGGATATTCGCACGCTCCGGGACAGGATTGTGCAACATGGCGGCCGTGTCGAGGAAGAGCTGGAATTTACCGGGTGCGGAGGTTATTTGAAGTTTTACACGCCCGACGGCCACTACATCTGGGTCAATCAGGATCGTAGATACTGCGATTACTAAAGGCTCGGGACCAGAAATAACTGCCCATAGAATGAGGCGGTTATTTGGTGGTTGAACAGGCTTAGTAGTATTTTCGGTATATTCTTATAAAGAGTCCTTACGGACACAGAAGCCGTTATTTGTCCGTTTCAACCCCTCTCCAGTGTTGTTGCGGACACAGGATCCGTTAATCGCTTACAATTACTATTAATGCCGCTTTACACGACGAATTGCGGATCCTCAGTCCGTTAGGTCTGTCAAAACCTGATTATTTCACAAAATAACGTCTCTCAGGTCCGTAACGAATGTTGTACAATCATATCATCGTGAGGGCATGGGGAAAGATTCCACACGCTGTTGTAATTGGGTTCCATGTAAACAAAAAGGAGTGCATCCCATTATGGATGCACTCCTTTTGTTTGCTACCTATTTAAGAATGAAAGTCCAGACCAGAGCGAACTTCCTTCACATAACCGGCACGAATCGTGAAATCACCGAAGTGTTCGCCTTCCCGCCGTTCCTTCGCATATTGGGTAACGATCGGTTGCAACGACGCCAGAATCTCCGCTTCACCGATGTTCTCCTTGTACAGCTTGTTCAGTCGGTTTCCGGTGAACCCGCCACCCAGATACATGTTGTATTTGCCTGGTGCTTTGCCAATGAACGCAACTTCCGCTAACATCGGACGCGCACAGCCATTCGGACAGCCGGTCATGCGAATGACGATGTCCTCGTCGCGCAAGCCATTCTCCTCTAGCATCGGCTCGATCAGATCAATCAACGTCGGAAGATAGCGCTCGGATTCAGCCATGGCCAACCCGCAAGTCGGGAGAGCCACGCAAGCCATGGAATTCCGACGCAAGGCTGAATGTTGGATTCCATCGGTGAGCCCGTACTCCTTGACCAACTCTTCAATCTTTTTCTTCTTCTGACTGCTGATATTACTGATGATCAGGTTCTGATTCGGCGTAAGTCTGAAATCACCTGTATGCACCTTGGCGATTTCGCGTAACCCCGTCATCAGCGGATAGCCTTCCTCATCCTTGACACGACCATTCTGGATGAATAGGGTGAGATGCCATTTCCCGTTGCTTCCCTTCACCCAACCATAGCGATCCCCGTTTGAATCGAAATGATAAGGACGCGCTTCCTCCAGCTTCCAACCCAGACGATTGTGCAGTTCATTGATGAACCAGTCGATGCCGCGGTCGTCGATCGTATACTTGAATCGAGCATGCTTGCGGACCGAGCGGTCCCCATAGTCCCGTTGAATCATGACGGTCTTCTCAGCCACGTCAACGATCTGTTCGGGTTTGCAGAATCCAATGACTTGCGCTACTTGYGGATAAGTCTTAGTGTCACCATGTGACATCCCCATCCCGCCGCCAACCGTAACGTTGAAGCCCTTCAGTTGGCCATTCTCGATAATCGCAATGTAACCGAGATCCTGAGAGAATACATCTACATCGTTGGAAGGCGGCACAGCCATACCGATCTTGAACTTCCGCGGCAAATAAACAGCCCCATAGATCGGCTCAATCTCTGCCCCATTATCCTGACTGTCCACAACCTTCTCACCGTCAAGCCAAATCTCATAGTACGCTTGAGTCCGTGGATCGAGGTGATTGCTTACCCGGCATGCCCACTCATACACTTCGGCGTGAATGTCTGACTGGTTGGGATTCGGGTTGCACATGACGTTACGGTTCACGTCACCGCAAGCGGCAAGCGTGCTTAACATCGCAGCATTTACTTCCTGAATCGTCTTCTTCATATTCCATTTGATCACACCATGCAGTTGGAAAGACTGACGGGTCGTCAAGCGAATCGAATCATTGGCATAATCTTGGGCAACACGGTCCATCATCAACCACTGTTCAGGAGTGACGACTCCGCCAGCCGCGCGTACACGCAGCATGAACTGATAAGCAGGCTCCAGCTTTTGCTTGTTCCGTTCGTTGCGCAGATCTCTATCGTCCTGCATGTAGCTGCCATGAAATTTCATTAAGCGATTATCATCTTCGGGAATCGATCCCGTAATTACATCTTCCAGCGTCTCGGCGAGACTTCCCCGTAAGTAATTGCTTCGCTGCTTGATATGTTCAACTTCACTATGCGGTGCACTATTCGGCGATATTAAATTGTTATCTGACATACGGCTCTCTCCTCTCGTTATTTTTGGGACTCTGTCTTAGTAGACATCCCTCTGATAACGTTTTTGCTGTTGCATACGGGTCAAATATTCCGCAGCTTCTTCCGTACTGAAGCCGCCTTCTTGCTCAAGGATCGATGCCAGTGTCGCATGAACGTCATGGGCCATCTTCTTCTCATCACCACATACGTACACGCAAGCTCCCTCTTGCAGCCACTGGTAAAGCTCCCGGCTCTTCTCAAGCATCCGGTGCTGGACATACACCTTCTGAGCGGTATCGCGAGAGAACGCGACATCCATGCGAGTCAGCACGCCATCCTTGAGCCAACGCTGCCATTCAACCTGGTACAGGAAGTCTGAAGCGAAGTGCTGATCACCGAAGAACAACCACGTCTTCCCCTCAGCTCCGGTCTCTTCTCTCTCGCCCAGGAATGCTCGGAACGGAGCAACGCCCGTACCTGGTCCAATCATAATGATCGGTGTTTCTGGATTCTCCGGAAGCTTGAAGCTCGAGTTGTGCTGAATGTATACCGGCAGCGCTGCTCCCGCTTGCACTCGCTCAGCGAGTTGCACCGAGCAGACACCGTAGCGATTCCGGCCGTGGGATTCATACCGCACCGTCCGGACCGTGATGTGCACCTCATCTGGAAATGCCTTGGAGCTGCTCGCAATCGAGTATAGGCGGCCTGGAATTTTGCGTAGGATCGATACGAAATCGCTTGCTGCAATTCCTTTCAGGGAATAATCCTGCACCAGATCCAATAAATCACGCTCGTTCAGATAAGCCCTTAACTCCTGTTCGCGGCCTGCCTCCAGAAGCTCTTGAAGCCCACTGCTTGAAGTAAGCTTCGCCACCTGCTCAAGCAATGGCTTCGTCAGCACAGTTATCTCATAGTGACGTTGCAACGCCTCTTGCAAAGGCTGCTTATCACCATTCTTATTAATGGTAACAAGCTCCTCCGCTGTCCAACCCATCGCCTCGATCAATTCCTGGACAAGACGAGGATGGTTCTCCGGAATAATGCCTAAGCTGTCTCCCGGTTCATATTGCAGATTCGAGCCCTCCAGGGAAATCTCGATGTGACGCGTTTCCCGGTCCGATCCGCGACCATTCAAGTTCAGGTTCTCCAGAACTTCAGCCTGGAACGGATTCGACCTGGAATATTCGGATTCCGATCCGCTTCCGACTGACTTGTTGGCTACACTTACTACGGCCGGGGCCGTAGATGCCTCACTCAAGCTGCTTACTACTTGATTCATCCACTCCGTAGCCGCCTCGTCGAAATCGACGTCACAGTCGACACGCGGAGTAAGCTGTTTGCCGCCCAATTCCTCCAGGCGCTTGTCGAAATYCTTGCCCGTTTGGCAGAAAAACTCGTAGGATGTATCTCCCAGAGCAAGCACGGAATACCGCAGATCCTCCAATTGAGGCGCTCTCTTGCTATGAAGAAACTCATGAAACGCAATAGCGCTATCCGGCGGATCTCCTTCCCCATGAGTGCTCACCAGAATAAGCAGGTTTTGGATCTTCTTTAATCCATTGGTCTTGAAGTCGCCCATCGAAGAGAGCGTTACTTGTAATCCACGCTCTTCCAATTTCTTGGACACCTTCTTCGCCAACCCATGACTGTTGCCTGTCTGCGAACCGAATAGAACGGTAACCTCCATGGAGGTTGCCGGTACATTCGCTGTCGGAGCCGCCACTGGTGCAGAGCCAGATACCCCTGCAGATGCCGTTCCTTGTAGAGCCGCCAGATACCCGCTCAGCCAGATCCGTTGCGCCTCTGATAGCGTAGGAAGAAGGCGATTGAGCAGTTCCACTTGTTCCTGATTAAAAGGACTGTTTGTTACTTGAAGTTCCAACAATATCCACCTCGCGCAGCATGCTATAATAATTCCAAGTATTCGTATCTTATTAAATAGATACACTCTTGAACCTATCATTGTAGACGGTGCAGGTCAAGTAGAATGATCTTATAAGTTCTATCAGTTATATTGATAATTGAATGCTCGACAACACCATATGGT
>NZ_JBFUIX010000138.1:0-9480 GCF_056401635.1 Paenibacillus sp. P4_E11
TTTCGGATGTAAACATTCATATTCAATAGCAACGCCAAAACCAAGGAACAGAGAAGCATTAGCGGAACTCCCACGCCCGTAAACACAAACGTATTGAAGGATGCCTTCCGAAAGGAATCGCTCGCTAACACTTCTTTGTAGTTGGCAAACCCTACAAAAGTGCCGTCAATCGTGCGATCCATAAAGGAGTAGACGACACCCATTGCAAACGGGATTAGATAAAAAATCGCGAAACCAATTAAGCTAGGGAGAAGGAATGCTAATGCCACTACACTTTGTTTACGCATTAGATTTCGCAGGCTCATGATTGACCTTGAAAATACTCTAGGATACCTTCCACAATGGCCGTTGAAGCCTTGGATTGGAAATCCTGCGTTTGGATTCGACCAGGATCAATAACGATTGTTTTCCCTTCTAAAAGCCGACTTCCTTTTTGTAAAGATTCATTTGAAATCTTGTCATTTTTGAAAAAGTCTTTAGCCTGTACTTTAAATACAAATGAAGCTGAAACAAGCAGTAGGACTGCAAATAAGGTCAGTACAACGTATCTTCTCATCGATGTTCTCCTCTATTTATGCTCTATCTATTTGCTATTCTAGAAGACTCACATAAAGAAAAAGAGAAGCTGATATCAAGATCAGATAAAGATTTTGTCGAAAACAAAAAAGCCACTGACCTTCACGGATTGAAATAACCGTCAAGGTAGTGGCTGCTGCTGAACCGCTACGTACTTTTATTCAAGTAGAAGTAAAACAAGACTCCATCTGCTGTATTCTCAGCACCGTAAGGTACATCATGCAGCTCCAAAATGTTTTTGGAAATGGCAAGCCCTAATCCGCTGCCTCCTTGCGAACGCTGCCGCGCCGCATCTCCACGGTAGAAACGATCCCATAGCTTGTCTAATTGCTCCACATCGATGTGAATACCTTTATTCTCTATACAAATTTTAACAAACTGCTTCTCCTCAACTGTGGTAATCATAATGTCTTGTTGATCTGGTGTGTACCTTATAGCATTGGTAACAAAATTCGTGATGACTTGCTCAATCCGATGTTGATTCGCTATGACCTCAACCGAAGTAAGATAAGTGTGAACATTAAGCTGTTTCTCAGCCATCTCCACAGATAATTGATCACAGATTCCTTCAATCACTTTATCGATGTAGAAGGCATCCATCTTCATTTTGTACGTGCCTGATTCGAACTTTGCCAACTCCAGCATGTCCACGATTAAGAGGTTCATTCTGTCAACTTCTTTATCCATCGCGTCGAAGTAATGCTCTTTCTTGTGGCTGGCAACGCCGTCCTTGAGGATGGAGATACAGCTTTTCATAACACTCAGGGGTGTTTTTAGCTCGTGAGATACTCCGGAAATAAATTCTTTCCTTGTTCTTTCTAATTGCTTTTCCTTCTCAATGTCTTGCTGAAGCTGCTCAATGTAGGAGTGCAGGGTTTCGGAAAGCAGATTGATATTCTGAGACAAGTCGCCAATCTCATCCTTCGATCGAATCGGAATTCTTTCCGAAAAGTCTAAGCTTGCAATCTTCCGTGTGGTTTTGTTGATTTTCAGTAATGGCCGAGCAATCTTCAAGGAATAATACAACGAAGCAAGAACGATTAGAGCCATTACAAGCGCGATGATATACCAGTAATAATCTTTGAGCATTTGAACAGCTTCATCAACGGGCTGCAGAGATGCTATGGAGAAGATATAGGTGGTTTCACCGCTCTGATCTTGAATCGGGTTTATGAAAAGCTTATATTTGACGTTATTTTGCTCGTAATCAAAAATTTGCAACGAATCATAGTTGATTGGAGTTTCACTTACTAATAAATCGGCTTGAAATTGTTTGATTCTTTCCATGAACAAGCTATTGGAATAGATCCAATTGGATGGGTTATTCTCGGCAGGCAATTCGATTTTTGTAATGATTCCGTTTAACGTAATCGCAGGGAATTCAGCTTTGGAATTGGAGTACTTGATCTTCAAAGTGAGTTCATCTAATTTCCTGGATAGTGCATCGTTTACCCAAAACAAAGTGTTTTTGTCAAGTTGAATTCGGTATGGAATTAACGATAGGTCTTTCCGTACTTCCGAGACAATTACTCGTACGCCTGAAGCCAGAGGAAATTTTGAGTTGGTTGATGTAGCATTCAATACTTCCTCGATATTGATTAGGTTGTAAAGAGGGACAGTTATTGTAGTATTCGATTGTTCCTTATACGCTGTATTGCGATCCAATTTGACTTCTGCATAAAAATCATTGGCATGCTTCAAATTTCCGGTACTATCTAACGTTGTGATCCAGGTATTGTTCTGGCGATAGAAATCCTGTTCCAGCTTCTGAATAGTTGCAACACTGCCGTCGCTCTTTAAGTAGTCCTGTTCGAATGCCTGAATATTGGTTTGAATGTCATTGACTTTCCGGTTTGCGTAATACTGCTTGAAAAATACCGTTTGTCCCATATAAATAACAGCCAGGATTAACATACATAACGATGTGGTAAGAGCGAACAACTTAAATACAATGCCTAATCTCATACGCTAACCTCAAATTTGTAACCTGCTCTAACTACTGTTGTAATCAGTTTCGCTTTCTCACCTAGCTTACTGCGTAAATTGCGGATATGGGTGTTTAAAGTCCGATCATCGCCATCATATTCATAGCCCCAAATCTTAATAATGAGTTGCTCTCGCGTAATGACAATGCCCTGATTGAGCATTAGATAAGTTAAGATTTCAAATTCGGTATAAGTTAAACTCACAGTTTCTCCATCTGTAACGACAGTTCTAGACGGAAAGTGCAAGCGGATCCCTTTCATGGATAATGAATCGTTATTCCTTACTCCTGCATACTTAGAAGGTTCTTCTTTCCGACTTCGACTGTCGAGCAGCCGCTTGGCTCTTGCTAATAACACAGGAGGGCTGTAGGGTTTCGTCACGTAATCGTCAGCACCCAATTCAAAGCCTAGTAACGTGTCGTCTTCGTCCACGCGGGCAGTTAGCATAATAATGGGCACATCCGATGTCTTACGAATGCGTCGACAAACAGACCAACCATCTACCTCAGGCAACATTATATCAAGAATAATTAAATCCACTTCACTTTCTTGAAATAAAACGATTCCTTCTCTCCCATCCCCAGCTTCCAGCACCTCATACCCTTCATTCATAAAATAATCTTTAATAATTTCACGTAAAATAGGCTCGTCTTCAACGATTAAAATTGTTTTAGTCATGTCCTTCTCCCACTAAATCAATAACAAAATAGATTATTTTTCATTCTAACCCAGTCATGTCAAGACTATGTAAAGATTTAACCTGTTGTTATTAAGTGGACTCAACACTCATAATACCACAATATGGTAATCCACACGGCAAGTTTGGGTATTAATAATCTTATCCGGTTGACCTGATTTCACTTCGACTCTATGATTGAAGTAATTTGACAAGAAAGCGAGTGATTCTGATGCAAATCATTATATCCGACACGTCCATTAATGCGGTACAGAAGGGATAGTTCATACGAACCCTTCTAGGATAATACCAATTACGGAGGGAAAAAGKTAGATGTCGTTTAGTTATTACGGAGAACTTTGCACAGAGGTCTATGATCACACTAAGGCAATAGGTCAATCATTCGGCGGTGATATAGAATATTACCGAGACAGGTTGAAATCTTGTAAGGGGCGTATTCTTGAAGCCATGGTCGGGTCTGGGCGTGTCATCATTCCGCTTCTCGAAGCAGGTCTTCTTGTAGATGGAGTTGACTATTCTCCCCAGATGTTAGCTTCTTGCCGTCAACGTTGTGAAGAACGAGGACTTGTCACCAATCTATATGAATCCGATCTTCAAGATCTTGTTTTACCCTATACTTACGAGGCGATTATTATTCCTGGTGGATCATTCTTGTTAATCGAACAACGAGAGAAGTCTCTTAACGCCTTAAGGTGCCTCTATGACCATCTCCAGCCAGGTGGCCGTCTCCTGCTTGATCTTTTCCTGCCTGATCATAATTTCGAGTGTGGTCCGTTAGGGAGTACGTCGACATTCAATATGCCGAGCGGAGACATCATCACCATGGAAAGCAAGCTGGTTGAAGCGGATCTATTCCATCAATACAAAGTTTCCTATTTAAAATATGAAAAATGGCATAACGGTGCACTGCTTCAGACTGAATTGCAACGATTTGCGCTTCGTTGGTATGGCATTGAAGAATTTAAGCTCGTGTTGGAAAGTATTGGATTCTCAAATGTGGTTGTGTCCGCTGATTTTGACTATGGAAGAGCACCCACTCATGACAAGCAAAAATTCGTATATGAAGCGACACGAAAGTAAGTAGTAGTCCACAGGGGCTTGGTGAAAACCAAGGCCTCTGTTTTTGACCGAAGCAGCAAAAAAGCACCTGCTACGGTGCTTTTTTTCTAATAAAACTGTTGTCAGATGCAGATAAACCTCATGATTCACCACGTAACCCAAGGCTTCGAACCAGGTACATCGCGGATCATATCCAAGATCGGGATCGTGTAGGCGAACAGGATCAGGACGACCACGATGCCTACCCACACTTTCCAATTCTCTAATATAGCTGGAGTGGCTTGGGCGTCCTCGGCGACTTCCGCCAGTTGGAACTCTTCCTTGCCCTCGGTATCCTTCTCGGCGAAGAATGCCAGCTCCAGAATAATGTACATAATAAGCAAGATACCTACGAACAACACCGCCCCGCCAATGCCAAGCAGTCGATTGAATGGAATCCACGATAGTGCTGTGGTGTTATCAAAGTATGTTGTAAAGGCGGTCCGGCGCGGAGCCCCCAGCAGCCCAACAGTATGCATCGCTCCCGACATGAGGAACATGCCGATCACCCAGATCCAAGTCTGCGCCATACCTAGTTTGTTGATCACAGGCGTCAACTTGCGTCCGCTTAACAGCGGGACCAGCCAGTAGATCAGACCGAAGAAGGTCAGGGCTACACTTGTTGCGACAGTCAGATGGAAGTGCCCCGTAACCCAGAGCGTATTATGAATGACTTGGTTCATCTGGTTACTCGCATTGACGATCCCGCCCGCCCCGGCCGGAATGAAGATGACCATACCCATGAACGGTGCGAAGAACCGCACATCTTTCCATGGCAGCTTGCGGAACCAACCGAACAAGCCCTTTGCCCCCTTCGCCCGCCCGCTAAGCTCCAGCATCGCGAACAAGGAGAATGCAGTCATAAGCGACGGGACAACGACCATGAAGGTGAGAACCACCTGTACGAATTTCCATACCGACGAAATACCGGGTTCCGTTAACTGATGATGGAAGCCAACCGGAATCGAGAACAGCAAGAGCAAGATGAACGACAGGCGGGCCAATGAGTCGCTGAACACTTTGCCCCCGATTATCTTAGGGATGACCACATACCAGCAAATATAGGCCGGCAGCAACCAAAAATAAACGAGCGGATGGCCGAAGTACCAGAACAGCGAGCGCGACAGCATAACGTTAATCGTCGGCACCCAGCCCAGCGACCAAGGAAGCAGCAACAGCAGCACCTCAGCAGCGACTCCAAGCGTAGCAATGAGCCACATTGTCATCGTAACGACCGCCATGAACAGGAACAACGGTGACGGCTTGCCCGGATTGCTGCGGCGCCATCCCGCATATTGAGCGAACAGGGCGAATCCACTAACCCAACTGCCCACTACTACGAGTGTCAAGCCTATATAAAAGAATGGGGATGCTTTCAAGGGTGCATAGAACGTGTATAACACCGATGCCTGATTGAGAAGAATCATAATGACGGTCATGATCGTACCTGCAGCCATAAGGCTGAAGCCCCACCAACCAGCTTTGCGAACACCCGGGCGCATGGAACCACCAGTCGTGTAGGCGCCTCCCGCATACAGGAATCCGATGATGAAGAACGTCGTGAACACAAGCGCCATCAGTACTCCGTGAGCGGTCAACAGTTGGTAATAACCGATACCTGCCGGCAACTTTAAGTTACCGCCCTTCACCATCCCCTGCAACAGCCCTGCGAACCCACCCAGCGCCAAAGCGCCGAATGCGAACAAAATATGGGTTAACGCCAAGATCGAATCCCGGCGATCGATTCTCACTTTGCTTGCTTCCTTACTAGTGTTAGTATTCATAATCGTAGTGCTTTCCATGACGTATCTGCCTCCGAATCTTCCGAACGTTGGGCCCACCTGAATCAAACGTTCTATATTTTACTGTACCGTAATCGTGGTCGCCATGAATTCGTGTCCGCTCCCACAGTACTCGTTGCACAAGATCAAGTAGGTTCCAGCCTTGGTGAACTTATGTGAAATGTTGTTGACTTCTCCAGGTACGACCATCGCGTTCACATTCGTGCCGACGATCTGAAACCCGTGAACCACATCCGGACTTGTGATTGAGAAATGCACGGTTGCTCCGACAGGCACAGTCATCGCTGACGGCAAGTAGGAGAATATTTTACCGACCATGATCGCCTCGTACTCGTTATCTCTCACCTTGTGAAGGCCCGGCTTATTGAATGGAGCGATCTGTTCCACTTTCTCCGGATCAACCTGCACACCGTGATGTCCCGGAGGCGCAGTACCCATCGCGAAAGCTCCCACGCCCAGCACCAATAAGAACACGACAAGCATGGACAGCCCGAAACCTAACCAAATTTTTTCGTATTTGTGAAAATGCATCGTTCATTCCCCCTAGTAAATAATCCAGCTTATCCGTTGCGGAGCGTGAATAAGGCGAACACGCCGCCCCAGATCATGATTATGATCACACCTACGAGCATGACGGACACCAAGGTCCCTTTCAGATTACTGGCAGGTGCTTGCTTCTGCTCATTGTGTTGGGCCATAATGTTGCCACCTTTCTAATCAGCTTGAATTGGATGGCTACATCGTAGCATCGAGAAAGTAGTGGAGCTGTGATATATATCACATATTTGGATGGGGAGGGTGGTATTACAAGACAGCATTCACAGATTCGCCTTAAACAGGGTGGACGAGTATCAGCATCACTTCGGGGCAATTATCGGTGGAGTAACAATGGCGCTCGCAGCTACAATTCTGCTATAGTGAAAGTAAGCGTTATCAACCTTCCTTAATAATTACAGGGTCTGTCCGACGATTAGATTTTAGTGAATATTTATTCATGGGGTTGTGAAGGGACAAGGGAATGGTACGTAAAGTTTACGGCCGCCTTTGAAATCAAGTTGTTACCACAACATAAATTAAAAACAATTTGGATTTCAACAGCGGTGGAGTGCCATCCCTTTCCCGCAATAACCCCTTTAATGAATAAATATTCACGGATTTGCTTTCGTCGGACAGACTCCTAGATCGTACGAACGATTCCTTGTCGGTCTTGCATGAATTCAGGGCTCGATTCCTCAAAGAAAGGAAAATGAACCTATGCTGCGACGACCTACCTTGTGGGAGAGGCTTTCCTTCAAAAAAAAGCTGATGCTCTTCTCCCTGCTATTCAGTCTCATTCCGGTATTGCTGCTCGGGACGGCGGCTTCTTTCCTGGCCTCTACAAGTATTCAGTCAGAAGTGAACGCCAAACACGAGCTCGCTCTCCGGCAAATATCCGATCAAGTCGATTCGATTCTGAAGCGAATGGAATACTTGTCCATTCAGATCGCTGGAGACGTCACGATTGAGAAGTCCGTCCGGCTTGGCATCACGATGGATYAGTTGAATGCGCTGGAAGCCACTCTTGAGATGCTGGAAACAATCCGTAAGTATCGCAGCTATTCAGACGTGATGTTCCACGTCTTCCTGACGTACAATCGCTTTGATATCGTGTATTCCAACCGGCTCGGGCTGTTGAAGACGAACGAGTTCCCTTACGGCAACTTGCTGCAAAACCAGCTCAATCTAACGACTGGCGCCCGTATTATTCCTTCCAACACATACCCGGGTCAAAAAAACTTGCTGATCGTCCGACCGATCGGAAAATCCGACACAGACGGGACGCTCGTAATGGAAGTGGATATGTCGAGTCTATATACCCTGCTGCGCAACGTTAACCTAGGTAATGGCAGCAAAGTACAGGCTGTGAACAGCGAAGGGCGAATCGTACTCAGTCAGAACGAAGCGGAGATCGGCACACCTCTGCCAACCACATTGTCCAAGCGGCTGCAGACAGCTGGTTCTCCTTATTCCGACACACTTACACTGGAAGGGGAGTCCGTGCACTTGTCTTCCAGTCGGTCAGCCTTCAACGACTGGTCGTACTTGATCTTGACCCCAAGCGCCAACTTGACGGTGAAATCGCAGCAGATCCGTAACCTGACTTGGCTGATCGCAGCCAGTCTGGCGCTAATATGGGCGATCATCGCCTTGTTCGCTAYGCACCGGCTATATGTTCCGATTCAGACACTGCTGAAGAGACTGCCGATTCTGCAGAAGCCAGCAATGGGCAGTCTGGCCGAGCTCGATCAGTTCATGCAGCATATGCTCGAGGCGAACGACCGACTCGCAGACGAACTGAAGCAGAAGTTGCCGATGTTGAAGGAAAACTTGCTCATGCAGCTGTTGCAAGGCGATATGACCGATTCCGACTTCGCGATCCAGAGCAAACGGTATGGACTGACATTGCCTGGTCCGATGTATACCGTATGCGTGTTCGAGGTTGACCAGTTCGCGCACTTCAAGAAGAGCCATCAGGGGAAAGACCGCTCGCTGATGATGGTTTCCCTATCACTGCTTATCTCCGAGCTGGGGGAGCAGTCGACTTACGCCAGTTCGAGCGTAGCGGCTAATCCGAAGCCCGGCCAAGTCGTCCTCATCCTTTCTTCCGAACATTCGGAAGACCAGAGACTACTGGACGTGGACCATCTGTGCGGATTAATCCGGCAACGGATCAAGGAACTGTTCCCCTTCACGGTAACTGCCGCTGTTGCCCGCCCGTGCCATAATCCGCGCAGCATCCATGAAGCCTATCAGGAAGCATTGGACCTGCTGCAGTATCGGCTGCTGCTCGGGAGTGACATTACGGTAACACCAGCGGCATCCGGTCAATTGCTCGCCGTCCACCAATCGACACGGACGTTAGTCAAGCGTCAGAAGGCGATCGTCAAGCTGATCGCCGAAGGGATGACCGATTCGGCGATTAGCGAATTCAACGAGCTTATTCAGGAGCTGCCGCACATTGCACCCGCTGCCAAATCCGTCGTCGGAATCTTCACGAGTCTGCTGGCCGAGATCGACCACGGTCTCGAACAATTGGGGCTGGACTTGTCGGACCTGCTCAGCTTGAACGTATACAGTCGGATCAACGAAGCGGAATCGCTCGATGAAGTGAGAGATTGGTTCTTGAATGAATTTTTCCCGTCGTTCCGAAGTCGGTACGGGAAGCTGCATGTCTCCCAACAGACGAAAGTCGTGCAGCACGTTGTAGACTACATCCACGAGCAAGCTGAGCAAGAATTGTCGTTGCAGGAAGCGGCTCGCAAGTTCCGGCTCTCCCCTTCCC
>NZ_JBFUIX010000139.1:0-9417 GCF_056401635.1 Paenibacillus sp. P4_E11
CGAGGCAGGAGGGTCAACCCACAGCAAAATAAACCCGAATTCAAGTTCGGATATGATCCTTGAAAACTAAATAGGAGGAGCATAACCATGCAATACTTCGGCATCCGAATCGATCAGAAGCTCTATTTTCGAACACTGACGGGAAATTTAATCGAGTTGCGGCTGCTGGCTGCACAATGTTGAATCTCCATAATGTGGAGAAATGTGTGTATTGCAAGCCACCTTATTAATCAAAATCGGTTTTGACGAGTTTTAGGCGGTTTCGATAGGCATTTGATACTTAACAATGCAAATACACTCTTACCGCATTTCAATACCCCCTGACCTTCTTAAGACCGCTCAAAACCAGCGAGGAAAGGAGATGAGCAAATGAAAGTCCAAATCGAAGCGAATTTGTATCTCGAATCCGATCCACATAATTTCATTCTAAAAGAGTATACGTTGCGAAAGGATGGAGTAAGCGAAGGGAAGCCAATCATTCACGGGTATTTCTCAAATGTACAGTCTGCATTACAAAAAGTGATCAAAATGAAAATCAAGCAATCGACCGCCAAGACGTTGCAGGAGTTGGCTGCGGACATTAGACGGATTGAGGAGTACATTCGCACTAACATATCTGTTTAATCTCTTCATGCCTGCTTCACACCACTTAAAACCGCTTCAACGCAGTTGGTAAAAGAAAGGTATTGGAAAGATGGGGAATCACAAACGAAGCGAGGTGAATTACCAATGGAACGATCAGATTATCCTATCGTGCTTCAGGTCAAGCACATACAGTCCATACTTGGATTCAGCAAATCCACCACATACGAAGTAATTAGAGAGACGGGTTTCCCCCTCCTCTTGATCAATGGCCGAAAGATCGCTTACCGCGATGCTTTCTTCGAATGGCTAGATAGCAAGCAAGCGGAAACTAGAGATCAAAAACAGGAGGTCAGAGCATGAACGGATTAACTCCAGAGCAAGCAACGCGCTTCCTTCTCTTGGCTGGCAGAACAGCTCAACAGAAGAGCGATCCTTACCTCGATCTTATACGGAAACTGCGCACCGACTTGGATGCGCTCGAGGCAGCCACTTATAAAATGTTCGATGAGTTGAACACCGATTTCCGGAACGAGCTATTCAAGCTACATGGCGTACCTGAGGACGATCAGATCAGGGACAAGCTTCATGACAACCTGAGCGCGTTTTACTTCGGGCAGAATCCGGATATTGAGTTTGAGGTTTGCATGGCGAAATTTCAAGAGTGGTCGGATGCTCGGAGAAAGCTGAATTGTGACTGGTCGGATGCGATCAAGAAGGATCCTGAAGGTGAACAATAACGCATGAACAAACAAGAAACGTTAAAGATTCTATTGACAATTGCAGCGGCATATCAGAACAGCTTTACAGCCTCGGTTGAAGTAGTAGAGCTGTGGCGTACACATATGAAAAACATTCCCTTTGAGTTAGCCCAGGGGCGGCTTCACAAACATATTACATCTGATCGATATCCGCCAACAATCGCAGATATCGTTAGTCACAGTCCTAAAGCTAGCAGTACCTTAGTACGCGGGTTGTTGAGAGTTTGCCGGGAAATCGGGACTATCACAAAGGGGATGGAAACTGTTGGAATTATTCCGGATTCGATCAATCGCGTTCACGACCAAATTACGGACATAATCTGGAGTTTATACAACATCACTCTTACCTCGGACCAGTGTAACGATAATTTTATGACAGTCATCATTGATTACAGCAACGGAGAGTTCGAGATCGATGAATGTTTAGATTATTTAGCACAATTTGCAGCAAGTGCCGGCTGATTGTTGAGCAAAAGAGGTGGGTGGTGAGGTGGGCCGTAAGAAAAAGGATTACGGGTTTAAACCATGGCAAAAAGCAATTGGAGCAGAAGATAAGGGATTCATCCGGTATCACTACTCGTTTATGGATACTAGGCTTTACTGGGGCATGAAACCGAAGTCACGAGATGTGTATCAGATCATGTTACGTAAATACAATGGCAGTAACGACAATAAACTCGATTTCCCTTATGCCGCTGTTGGCGGAATCATGTCAGAGCCAACGTTTTACAGTTGCATTGAAGAACTGATAGCAAACGGCTACATCGAATATGTCGAGCACAACAAACACACAAGGAAATCGAATTCGTATCGATTTAGTGAGAAATGGCGGGAAAAAGTAACAAAGGCTATGACCTACTAAAATTGTACAAGGCTAAATATTTTTAAGTCTAACACTTAAAAAATTTAAGTCAAAAGCGTAATTTCATGCTTGTTGAAGTAGTTTTGACTAAAAAAAATTACGTCAAAAAATGTAGTCGGAATTATCTCGAATCCCCTTCTGTACATGGCTTTAATCGGCAGTTGATATGTGAAATTGGAATAGTAAGCTTTGACTCAATTTTTTTAAGTCCTTTATATATAGCCATACTAGAGCACAGATAGAATGGCTTTGATTCGCGCTTTCGATCTGGAGGTGAGTGTTATGCATAATGAATTCCGGCCAACCCCACATTGGCTGCGACTTAATCAAAAAAAGCAACATATACCTGTTAATCAGCCAAAACATGCTCAAAAAGGAGGCTGCACATGGCACAACTCAAGCAGTACACGATCAAGTACCTCGACACGGAGATCTCATTCACTACCGATCACACGAAGCCCTCATCTCTCGTAGGCGTTCTACGAGCTCTGTTCAGAGAAGCACGTAAAAAATCGACTGATTGTGACGACTTCATGAATGCTGCTGTCAAAGCGCATGAGTTGAGCAAGCTTCCTAAATCCAAGGCTGTACTGTTCGATGAGAAAGAGGACTTCCATTTCTTTGAACGGCTGATGCAGCAAACCCCTAACCAGTGAGAAGGGAGGGAGTCCAATATGACAACCTTCAGCAAACGAGCTATTTGGAACGCCGTTAACAGTCCGGAACATGGTGATAGATTGGTGCAGATTGCCCAAGAGCATACCCGTCTGGCCAGAGAGATTAGCGACAACATGAGAGGATTTGAGCGTTCGCCCGACAATGCCCAAAAGCTTCGACGTATTGATGAACTCCGAAAGGAACGCGAGGAGATCCTGCAGCTGTATGAGGAGGGGAGGTGAGGCCATTGCACTCTGCAAGCAAACCTGTTAGCAGTAACCAAGGAGACCGGCTCGTGGAGATTAACCTGGAGCATTATCGATTGGATCGGCAGCTGAGTGATTTGCAGAAATTAGGATTGAAGCAAGCGTCAGCCATTCTCGATCGGATGTTCCAACTACGTGCGGAACGTAAACACATACTGAGAGGATGATTAGCCTTGGGGAAAACAATTGATCTTCATGATCTTATAATCCAGATGGAAAAGGAAGCCTATTTTATCAATGCTTTGGTGGATCTCCTAGCATCGAGAGGATATGACGTAAAGGATCTGCAGCTACTAGAAAGCTACGTAGCAGAATGCGATAAAAAACAAAACGCCCTCACTACTGACATAGTGGAAGGCGATCAACCGGAATTTATCTCATAAATCTATATTACCATTATATCTGGGCAGGCAGCAAGAGAGAACATGTATTCGAGGGCACCCCCCCGGTCCGAAAATCGAAGGGGGCCTGGCAAAGACCGTGTGCCCTCATTCAGAGAATACGCAGGTCGCACGCATGACCCCCCTACCCATTATCAGGGGATATGAAAGGCGGTGGTGTTCAAGTATATTACGGTTTTTCGCACTACTTGATGCAATTTCCGAACTAATGACAACGGATCTCTCGATCATGGATTTGATCGTTAAAGATACAAGCAGCGAACACGTCATCCTCTTCTTTGCCACTGGATAGTGGTCTTTGGGGCGCTACAGGACTGTAGCAGACGCTGGAAGGACTGTAAACCCGATTGACGCTGTACGTTCCTACCTCCGGCGTATTGTATCGATCGGCGCTTCACAATTTCAAATACAAGGAGAATGATCCGAGCATGAGTATTTTAGACAAGTACACCAAGGCACCTGCAGAGAATGAACGATTGGTGCAGATCAAGAACCGAACCAAAGAAATACGTGCACTACTTCAAAGTGATGAACAACTAGGAACGGACAAGCTCGATACAATCGAGGCGGAGCTCCGAGCACTTGAGACTGAAAAAGAAGAGATCGAAGTGCGCGAACGTCGGAATGCTACAGCTTACGGCATCAACAACGGAACCATTCAAACAAGGAAAATTGATGAATTTATCCCAGGAGGTAATAGACAAATGACAAACGAGGCGGGTATTACTATAGAACAAATGGAACAAAGAGGGGCTAACCTAAGAGACCGCAAAACTGTAACATTTGGCCTTGACGAGCTCACCGAATTCCGTGCGGTTACTATCGGGAGCGGCAAGCTTGTTGTGCCGACACACACTTCCAACTCGCTGAACCCGGCGTTTAACGAAGTCAGTAGCATTGTTGATGTCGTTAATGCGATCCCTCTGATTGGGGGCGAGTCTTACAAGAAAGGGTTTATCGTCGGCAATGGCGAAGGCGGGTATACAACTGAAACAGCAGACTATGCAGATGCAGATCCTGTTACGGATTTCGTGACCATCGGCAAAGCCAAAATCACGGCATATTCCGAGATTACAGACGAGGCATACAAACTTCCGGAAGTCATGTACCAAGACATGGTTAGGAAAGGAATTGAAATCGCACTCCGGAAGAAAGTCGCCAAGCAAGCTATTATTGGCGCCGGAGGAACTAACGAGATCACCGGTATATTCCATGCACCAGCAAACGTCATTCCCACTGCTTCAGATGTATCCATTGCAGCTATTGACGAAAATACGCTGGATAAGCTTGTATTCGGCTATGGTGGGAGCGAAGATGTAGAGGGTGGCGCTTATCTGTTCCTTAACAAAACAGATCTGGCTGCGTTCAATTCGATGCGTGATGCAAATGGATCTAAAAAGCTATACAAAATTACTATCGACCAAAATGGCAACACAGGCACAATTTCCAGCGACGAAAGCTTCAGCGTTCGCTACATTATCAATAGCGCTTGCCCTGCACTGTCTGATACCGGTACAGCCACCGGCACGTACTGCATGGCCTATGGGAAACCGCAGTCTTTCGAGATGCCTCTGTTCTCTGATGTGACTGTGGAAGAGTCCCGCGACTTTAAATTCAAGTCTGGCCAGATCTGCTACCGTGGTAGCGTATGGGTGGGTGGTAACGTAGCCTCATACAAAGGATTTATTCGCGTAAAGAAAGCCTAAGAGAATTGCCCATGGCGGCGTTGCTTACTGCTTAACGGTAAAGCAACGCCGCTTATTTAATTTTGAAGGAAGGTGATTATCATTGCAGTCGTCAAAAATTTAATGATCCGTATCGGGGCCGATTTTTCTGCGGCTAAGAAGGGGATGCAAGCTGCTAGTAGTGAATTGACTCGCTTTAAGCGCGATACAACCCGCACAACCAACGCAATTAGTGGTAAGCAGGGGCTCGGTGGGATCGGGAAGGATTTTAAAAGCCTCGGATCCACGGTGACGTCCTCCCTCTCTCAGATAAAGGGGTCTAAGGGAGTCGCGGGGGTCGCCTCTAGCTTGATGGCTTTACGTCCGGCAGCAGGAGCCGCAGCAGCCGGATTACGTGGTCTAGGTGCCGCTGCTGCTGGTGCAAGTGCAGCGCTTGGACCTGTCGGCATCGGTATCGCAGTAGTAACCGCAGCGGCGGCGTTGGCCACTGTGGGCATTTACAAGGCATCGCAGACGGCGGTAAAGTTTGAGGCCGATTTGGGGCGTTTGAATATGCAACTCAAGGGCGGCGCTAAGGATTTTATGGCCTGGTCGCGAGCACAGGGGCTGGCGAAATCAACATCAGCGGAGCTCGGCTCCACATACTCGGTGCTACTCTCCTCATTTATAAAGGACAACAAGCAGCTGCAAGACTCGACCAAGCAAATTGTATCAGCGACTCGAGTAGTCGCATCGGCGACTGGGCGAACAATTGAGGACACATTGGAGCGGATGCGATCCGGCTTGCTTGGTAATACCGAGGCAATTGAGGACCTTGGCATATTTGTCGGGGTTTCGATGATTGAGTCAACCAAAGCGTTTAAGCAGTTCGCCGGGAATAAGAGCTGGGATCAGCTCGATTTCCGTGTGCAGCAGCAGATCAGACTGGCCGCTATCTTAGAGCAGACATATGCTCGTTACGGGAGTAGCCTGCAGAATAATGTAATGACCAAGCAGACTGCTTTGATGGAGCAGTTAAAGGATGTAAAGCTTAATCTCTCGCAGGCGTTCCTACCGATTTGGGATTCGGTCTTACCGGCACTTACTGCATTGACAACTGATGTAGCAAAAGTGACCGAAATAATTGCTCGATTCATCTACAGGGTCAAGGGATGGGACTACGATGCATTAACCAAGGGTACTGATAAGCAAACGGATTCGGTTAACAACCAAGGAAACGCCTATGACGATCTAGGTAAGTCAGCGAAGAAAGCCCGTGGGGAACTAGCGGCCTTTGACCAACTTAACTTGATAGGGGAGGCTTCTGATAAAGGTAGCGGCGGGGGCGGAGGCACTCCGGGACCTGGTGGAAGCACACCTCCTGGTACAGATCCTAGCGGGATCAAGCTTCCAGACATACCACCTCTGCCCAGACTCCAGTTAAAGTTCGATCCGCCTACACCTCCTGATGCGGGTGCAGGTGCCGCTGCGACAGCTGTCACAGGTACAGTGAATAGTCTGATTTCCGATACCAAGGAAAAGACTGCTGGAATGTGGCGGGACCTGCAGGGCCAAACGGAAGTAGGATCAATTGGTGTCACGGGTGCTTGGAGTACGTTGTGGATGACTCTCCAAGCTCAGACGGCAGCGGGTAGCGTTCAAGTGCTCACACAGACCGATGGCATGTACAACACAATTATGCAGAACAGCGCAACATCTACGTCACTGGTAGGAAGCGATTGGAAGACAATGCTTGAGGGGATGGCCAATAATCTCCTCATATACCGACCGAATATTGAAACTGAGTGGAGCAAACTCAAGACCTCTACTGAGTCGATCAAGCAGCCACTTGACGCCACGAAGGAGAACTGGCACGGTACGCTCGATTATATGCAGGGCCAGCTTAACGCCTATCGTCCGTATCTGGAGTGGGGATGGTACTTAACCGGTCAGTCTGTAGCCGGCATTCAGCCTATGCTCGAAGGGACGCGGGCAACTTGGGATAGTACGTTGTCGGATATGAATAGCTCTGCAGCTACTAATACAAATAGCATTGTCCAGAGTATTAATAGCGTTAGTCGTGCATGGGAGAGCATGCAGCGGACGCTGGGGTCCCAGGCCCTTGCGCAGCAACCGATGCCGCAGCCAATCCAGCAGCCCGCATATGTGCCTTCTGGGGAACTTGCGACAGATATCCCGATTACAGACTTGCCGGTGCAAGGTTTGCCTGGCAGGGATATCCCCGTGATTGGTGAAATCCTACGTGGACTAGATTCTGCTGGAAACTTCGTGGAAGATTCAGGAATTGGAAATCTCCTTCGTTCAGTCATTGCAGCTCCAGGATCGTCCTTGAGTGGCATCGGATCAGCTGCGAGTGGTGCTGCTGGTAGTATGCTGAACTCGCTGAAAGGTCTTTTAAAAAGCCCGGGCGAGATTGCCGGATCATTGACAAAACTCAAGCTCGAAAATGTGATCGGAGAAATCATGAAACGCCGGATCACTCCTAACAGAGTTAGAGACATAATGGACAACGTTTCCGCCTTCGCATCTGGTGGCCTCGTCTATGGCCCGACGCTGGCGATGGTCGGCGACAATAGAGGCGCTTCTTCCGATCCGGAAGTTATCGCTCCGCTGTCTAAACTTGAAGACATCATGGGCAACGGAGGCGGAAGCGATAACCAAGTTCTAGTGAACGCGATACAACGTGTCGAACAAGCCGTGAAAGAAATAAAGCATATCCAGGCCGTGATCGGCCGCGATGCTGTCGGACGTGCGAGCGTAGGCTATATCAACGAAGAGAACAGGCGCGGTAATAATCCGTTACTGGGGATATAATTGGAAATCGCGGTCAATTCATCCGCTCCTCATAATAATTTTAAAATGTAAACTAGATTTT
Organism: Paenibacillus sp. P4_E11; assembly: GCF_056401635.1. Lineage (NCBI taxonomy): Bacteria > Bacillati > Bacillota > Bacilli > Caryophanales > Paenibacillaceae > Paenibacillus > Paenibacillus sp. P4_E11. Next base: position 8,090 of record NZ_JBFUIX010000139.1, read on the forward strand.
TGCTTAAGCCCCGTATTATTGCGGGGCTTTCTTATCGAATAAAAAAGAACACATGTTCGGAAATTCTGCCGAATCCACTAACACGCCACTCCACAAAAAGAGGAGATGTATCTTTATGTCAGCCAGCTGGACCAACGATATACGCGAGCTGAAGCTATCCTACCGAAACACTTATTGGAACCTACGTAGATCCCTTAAGAGAGCTCAGGCGGTGAATAGGGATGACCATGGGCAGCTCGTAGAACATCCGGACGTGAAGGTGTTGAAACAAGCAATATCCGATATCAACTATTCGATCCAGTGGATGCACACAGGACGCAGGCCGGGAAATAAACGTGGCGTAGAGCGGAGAGCTGGATACCAACGCGAGAAGCTGATGGATCCTGTTCGGATGCAGGCGTTTGTATCGCAGAGTAGTGCCGGCAGTGCATCTAATCTATCGGAGTATGAGAGGCACTTGATAGAGGATGCATTGTCGCGCCTAAGCACGCAGGAGCGTGCCTGCTACGAGATGGTTCACGGGCAGGCTTACACCTTGGCTTATACCGCTAAGACGCTTGGGATAGAGAGGGGATCGGTTGAATCTTATGTTAAGCGTGCTCATAAGAAGATATCAGCTGATGTGAATTGCAAACTGGTAATGGTGTGTGAATAGTGTACAAGGTCCTGGTTCGCAGCTGATGCGAACTGGGTCTTTTTTTTGATGGATTGATTGGAAACGAGTGTATTATTGGGCGAGTATCGCAAATCGTGACAATAGGGTCGTTGAAGATGAAGGCACCATAGACCGCGCTCAAGCTCGATACAGCCGTGCCGGGCGTTGATTATTATCAATCAATACCAAACCATTGGATAGTCGATATTTGATATTGGGAGTTTGTTTGGTCTGGTTGTTAATGGGATAGCAATCTTCTCAATATTATCCTGATTGCATTGCAGGGAAATGTTACCTTTTTGTAGAAAGATCTATTTATCTGGGGGAGGGTTGGAATGGATTTAGACAAATTTGAGATTCGTATAAGAAACTGGCTTATTATCTGTTTCTTTCTGATTGCCGACATAGTATTTTTGATGCTACTATTTGATAATGTATTGCTACCTAACTTGAAATTCATTAAATGGCCAGGATCATGGGATTTTTTGGGCTTTTGTGGAGCAATTATTGGAGGCTTTTTAACACTTTTTGGTGTTCGACAGACAATAAAGGCTCAGAATAGAAAAGATGTTTTAGACAGGTATCCAGAGAAATTGTTACTCAGTGATGATGCGTACAGAATCCTGACCCCATTCGTCGAATCACTATCTGCATTTGTCAGAGTTAAGAATGT
>NZ_JBFUIX010000140.1:0-9276 GCF_056401635.1 Paenibacillus sp. P4_E11
CTGTAATACCTTTCCGCCGATTGAATAAGTTGATCGTCTGCGGGGGCGAATGAGTCCATTTCATGCTTCCAACGTTCAGCTAACCCAGCTACTTCCGGATCATACGGCAGCTTACCCAGATTCATTAATCTTCGGAATTCGGCTATGAGCTGCATTCCTTCCGCATAACGTTTGCTAAGCTCATCCGCTTTGCTTGTTTTGAACCGATTCCACATATCTTCAACCTGTCCCGGCATAAAGTGTGGACTCTGTAACATTCTCATCATTTGCATGACCATCATAAACCTTTCACTCGATACCGATTGCCCTGAGTGTAGCAGCCCAACTATGTGCTGTACTTGATCGCGGAGTTCCACCATATTGTCGATCTGCTCGTTTAACCGGGAGATCTGCAGATTCAACACCTCGATTGGGTTATAATCGTGGTTATTCATCATGCCTTTAATATCTTCAAGGGCAAATCCCAACTGCTTCAACGAGATAATCTGATGCAACCGAGAAATATCAGCGTCTGTATATAGGCGATGGCCGGCTTCGGTAAGCCGAGAAGGCGAGAACAAACCGATTTGATCATAGTGATGCAACGTCCGAATGGTTAGTCCTGTTCGTTTAGACAATTCTCCTATTTTCAAACTTCGTTGTTTCATAGCAATCCCTCCCAGGCCTCTAACAGAGTTGGCTCTTCGTAGAAAACATAACTTGAATCTGACGTTACGTCAGGAATTATACTAGGAAGCGACCAAGTAAAGCAATCTGTTTTAGAAGTAATGGGGGGAATTCAATACAAATGGACAATTACATCATCAAAACACTCGCCTACGATAAACAAGTTCGTATCCTGTTTGTTGAGAATACAGATCTTATCGGAGCCCTCTGTAATCAACCAAATCTGAATAAGCTGTTGAGAACCGTACTCGGCAATACGATATGTGTCGCTAGTTTAGTCTCGGGATTATTAAAGGACAACCAGAGGGTGAGTCTTAAAGTGAAAGCTAGCAATCGGAATTATTGTATTTTTGCCGATGTCGATTCTACCGGGAATGTGCGCGGCTATATGAGTGAAGAATTGTTAAATGCTCCTTCGGAATATATGGACGAGGTATCAATGGAACAATTGATCGGCAAGAGAGGTTGTATTCAAGTCATGAAGGACATAGGAATGAACCATATCTTTACGGGGATTACAGACATGCCTTACGGAAATATTGTGGATGATTTTTCTCATTATTTCAAACAAAGTGAACAAACCCCTTCATTTTTCTCGACAACTCTCGTCTTTAATGAAAGGGATGAGGTTGTTATTAGCAGAGGAGTGGTGGCTCAATTGCTCCCAGGTGCGCCTGCTCGTCTTCTAAATCGAATTAGAAAACTCATTTTGGATCATCAACTGCAATTTGCAGCTATTGAGAACAGTAAGGCGTTAAAAGATATAATTCACATATTGTTCGAAAATATTGATATTCTAAGCATTGATCCTATCCAGTTGTCTTGTGAATGCTCCAAACAACTGTTCCTGCCTATGCTGTATGCCTTGGGCAGAGAAGAGTTGAAACACGCCTATGAAAATAATGATTCCATCCAGTTTGTGTGCCATTCGTGTGGGGAAAAATACTCGTTTCATCCATTTGAGATAGTAAATCTCCTCTAACATGGGAAGTGCTTCACAATATTGGCGGAGCACGCTACAAGGAAAGGACAGGTAGAGGGAGTGGAGAAGCGTCAGCGATCGTAACCTCTCTACCTGCCCGCCCTACGTGCTAACTAAACTCATCTCTATAATCAATAATTGGGTTTATCGTACAATCTTGAAGCTGAAATTCGGGTGTCCAACAGCCCCATATATCCTGGAAGACAGAGCAAGCAGCATTTCGGTGCCRCGCGCCGAAGAGATGGCGCCCAGATCGATGATGCTTTTCCAGCCGAACCATTCCTTCAAATATCCAATGACTTGGTTTTTGGCATCCTCATCATTCCCGCTTATGAACAGATCGTGCTGACCGTCCGCAAGGCTAAGCGGATCCACCATGATCGTGGAAGTTACGGTGTTCAATGTTTTCACCACTTTGGTCTCCGGGAAGGCACGTTGAATCTGTTCTCCTAATGAATCGGTGTTGACTACGGACAGACTCAGTTCACCATTTGAGAAATCAAGAGGAAGGGCAAGATCGATAAGTATTTTTCCCTTTAATACTTGTGGGCCTACTGCATGTAAGGCTTCGAGAGAGGCGCTACCTGGAGTCGCGTTAATCACAATCTCACCAAATGCTGCTGCCTCTTGGAAAGAACCGACGCTTGCTTTCTCATCTTGGCTAAATGACTCTAGCCACTCATTCAACTTCCCTGGATTCCTTGCACCTAATTTGACTTCGTGTCCCGCTTTGACGAGTGAACGCCCCAATGTTTGCCCAACATTTCCCGAACCGATAAATCCGATTTTCATTTGCTCTCCTCCTTAGTATACATACAGGTCAGTATAATTTCGACTACATTGACAGTATATATACCGATCTGTATAATGTCAAGCATGTGAGGTGACGATCATTAATGAACAAATCGAATGAAAAGAAATCAGCGGCACGCGAGCAATTGCTGGTTACCGCAAGCCGATTATTTTTTGAAAGAGGCTTCCATTCAGTTGGAGTCGATACGATTGCTGYCGAATCGGGCATTACAAAGATGACGATGTACAAACATTTTCCATCCAAAGATCACCTGATCGTTRCTATTCTGGAGAGATCCAGCGAGTTGTACTGGGAATGGTTCGAGAACACGATTCATGGAATAACGGAACCGGAGCAGCAGCTCATCGCCATATTCGAATCCGTTGCGAATCAACATTCATTATCCACACAGTCTACGTTCTGTCTGTATCAAGCCGTTGCCGTCGAATTTCCGTTTCCTGAACATATGGTGAACCAAGCGGCAGTTGAACATAAGCAATCCATTTCGAAACGCTTAGAATCTATTTGCGAGCAAGCTGGCTTGAAGTCACCTGGCCTTCTTGCCAGGCAACTATTTGTGCTCTTGGAAGGGTTTTGTATTTCCTCGCGTTTTATAGGTGCAGGCAACCCTACAGCGGATATAGTTCATGCGGCGACCACACTGATCAGGGCGTATTATTGAGCGTGCGATTTTCTAGGAAAAGACCTTCCAATCGGTTTAATTACCGGCGACCGTTTCACCCCACTGTTCCTCCACGCTTTTATACCGTTTGTATTCATTAGCCCGTGCATAAATCCCGAGACCGATTGGAAAAACGCGGTGTTCTATTATTTTCAGGATGAGGTCACCAAATTGTTTCTGAATTTGTTTGGTAATCATTTTCTCCAACTGTTCTTCTTGATCCTTCATATTTTTTGGATATAAGCGTTCCGTCAGTGTGACACGCATGTTGATTCGAATATCGAACTGGAAATGGTCCTAAGTGTACGAAAAACAGACATCTTCGCACAAATAGATTGTGCAAAGATGTCTGTTTGTTTTTGAGGATTTTCCTTCAAGAGAAATTAACGTATGCGAGAAGGACGAACACGCTGATGATCCACAGCACAGGGAAGATATTCCAGAGGAGTGCCGCTTTATAACGCTTGCGATTATACTGCACCCAGCTGGTGATCAAGGTCACTAGTAGTCCGAGCGGATAGGATAGCAAGTAGAAGATTAGAATCCAAGTGAACGTATTCCTGAATACGTCGACGTCATTGAAGCTCATGAGTGAGATACCGGCCATGAACAGCCAGACGGCGAGGAACAGGACGAATCCCATGTGTAGTCCGAGTAATACCCAGAACGTGGCTCTCCGATTTATCCGGATATTCTCCAATCCGCTTGATGGCTGCATCAGCGATAACGATTACAGAAGTCGGCAAATTCGCGAAATGACATGGAGTAGACGTTCACTTTTCCATAATTGGAATCAAACGAGTGGAGGTTGTCCGTGAGCTTGCGATATAAGCGGTTCGTGTATGTATTATCGGCCGGTGTGGGGATCCGTACTTCCAGTACATGGGGGTTCGCGTCTTCGATCTGCTCGGCCAACTTCTGCAAGCCACGAATGAACGTCCTGTTATTCTGATATTCCTCTATGAAGCAGCTATTGCCGAGTACCGCGATGTGTTTGTCCTTATACTCATCATCCGCCAGTCCCAGAACGAAGCTTCCGATTCCTACGACCTCATCAGTCTCGTTCAGGATGAGGGCAGCCCGGCCTTGATTCATATAGTTAGTGACATCTCTCACGGCAAGACTTACCCGATAATAGGGGATAATGCGTGTTCGGTGCTGGATATAGAAATCCGTAAAGCGGCTCCATTGGCTAGTAGTCGAGCAAACTTCGAATCGTATCATCGGACCGTTCACCTCTTATTGTATTTAATAGAAAAATATTGAAAAACTACTTGTTATTTCTAATTTCATTGCGTATAGTAGTGTTAAATTCATAAAGGGAGGTGAGTGAACATGGGACAATCTGGGTGCAATATGCCAGATACACCGGAGTTAATTCCTAGAGACGCAGACGGAAACATCATTCGCGATTAACACCATGTATTAGATGAGAAGGGGGCCAGCAGAGATGCTGGCTTCTTTTTACTTCCAGCGTGAAGAGATCGAAGCTACATATTGCCTTAATCGATCGGGCATCGTGACGTAACAGTCGAGCAGGCCGCAGGGATGCATCTTCGTATCGCGGAGCGTTGCAAAATGGCCGAAGAGTCTTCTGTTGGCGTCAGTCGAGGGGCAATAAAATTCAAACTCTTGTATCGGCTGCGGCAGCTCCGTCTCTCGCTCGAGAAGGGCCTCTATGGCTTGCACGAGCTTCGTACCCGAGCGGGCTTCGCCATCGATATAGAGCAGCACGATTTCGACCCGGGTCTGATCGGCACTCTGGTCTTTCCCCGTGCCAAATATATAGGCCAAGACGCCTCGGACTTGCCGAGCCTCATCCAGAGCGATCATGAAGCCGGAATCGTAGAGAGACTTATAGAGCAAACTCATAGTCGTGCTCCACTTGTACGGCAAGCCCAAATCCTCTGCGTGCCGGCATATGAACCGGACTCCATCCTCTTTCATCTGCTCCGTGCTGGCGGTCATCCATTGCAGCATCACTTTTCTCTCCTTTGCATTCGTGATCTTAACGTAGCTTCGAGCCCTTCCCGGATAGCGGGATAACGCAATAAGAGCGGATGGAATTGGTCGTACGACAAAGACAGCAGCCAACAGGACGTGGCTGTGACGATGGTGGCGGTCCGCGGGATGTGCTGCATGAGCGCAATTTCCCCGAAATGATCCCCGTCTTCCAGCACGGCTACTTTGCGGCGTTCACCTGTCCCTGTTGCGATGATGACTTCCACTCGGCCTCTCGCAATCAAATAAAACTTATCCCCTTGGTCGCCTTGCTCTACGACGGTCGTTCCCGCCTCGAATTTCTCCGTGACGAAGAGTTGAGATATCTCCTCCAGAGCGCCCAGTTCGATATCTCGGAAGAAGGGGAGCTTGCGCAGTCGATCCGACTGTACTTGCGCGCTGGCTCCGCCCTGTGCCAGCATGAACCCTTGTTGCTTCTCCCACATGCGGCGGTATAGGCCATCTTGCTCGATCAAATGATCATGCGTTCCGCTCTCAGCTACGGTCCCTTGACCCAGGACGATGATCCGGTCGGACATGGCGGCATAAGCCAATCGGTGCGTGACCGATACGATCGATATGCTGCTCGAGAGCGACAGGATCGTCTCATTCACGGATCGTTCGGTATCGGGATCGAGGGCCGATGTGGCTTCGTCCAGGAACAGGATGCGCGGTTTGCGCAGCAGAGCCCGGGCGAGCGCGATCCGCTGTCGCTGCCCTCCGGACAGGGAATCCCCGTAATTACGGACAAGGGTATCATAACCCTCTCGAAACCCAACTATGGTCTCATGGATGCCAGCCGCTCTAGCGGCTTCCTCGATCTCCGCCTCATTCGCATCGGGCTTGCCGACGCGAATGTTGTCCCTGATCGTAGCGTGGAACAGGATGGAGTCCTGGAAGACTACCCCTACCTGCTGAAGCAGTGACGCATATTGGGCTTCACGAATATCCTGAGAGTCGTACGTTACGACTCCACTCTGAGGGTCGGCGAACCGCATCAGCAGCTGCAGCACCGTACTTTTGCCGGAGCCGCTAGAGCCGACGATTGAAGTATAGCCGCTCACCGGAATCGTGAGGTCCAGGTGCTGCAACACTGGCTCACCAGGAACATAGGCGAAAGTGACGTCACGGAGCGCGATGTCCGAGCGGATAGGAGACAGCTTCGGTCCGTCCCGCTCGATCACATCAGGCTTCCAGTCCATCGCTTGCTGCACGCGCTCCAGGCTCGTCCGGGCGGATAGGATATAGGGCAGTACGGAGGTCAGGCCGAACATAGATGTGCCGACCGTGAAAAAAATCGAGTTATAGGCGATAAATTCGCCGATCGTGAGGCTCCCGTCGAACGTCAAATAGCTGCCATAGGCTAGAATGACGGCGGTCAGTATCGAGATGGCGAGCATTGGCAGCCGGGTCAGATTCGAGCTGACGAAGTTCCTCTGCACGCCGATCGAGAGCATCGTCCGAAGGTTACCTTCGATCTTCGCTAACATGCTGTGGCGTAGATCAAACGCGCGAATAACGCGGTACGCCTTCATATTCTCATCAATCGATCCGTTGAACTTGTCCAGCTGCGTATAATAGGCGTTGCCTAGGGCAAGAGAACGTGACTTCAACATCCGGAAGGGAATGAATAAGAGCGCAGAGCCGACTAAGGTCACCAGAGTCAGCTTCCATTCCATCGTGAAGAGGATGGAGAGTCCGACGATGACGCTAGTAACGGAGAGGAATCCTCCGGTCAGTATATAGAGTACGGCTGTCTGAATGGTGGGAATATCATCCGTATATCGGGCGAGAAGATCGCCGACCCCGAACCGCTCATAGAAGCGTTGGGACTGCAGCTGCATATGCTTAAACAGCCGGGTCCGATGATTGAACAGAAAGCTCGAGCCCAGTCGGGCTTTGGCGTAATCGCTGGAGATGCCGATCAGCACGTTAATCAATCCCAGAATCAGCAAGACACTGATAATGATCGCTAGAGCCTTACCGTCTCGGGGCAGCAGGGCCAGATCTATCAAGTATTTGTAGCTAAGGGAGGAGAGGTAACGGAACAAGATTTCAAAGACGGCACCTAACAGGATGAGGAATATGAATAACGGAGACGACCGAATCGTAGCGACTATACTCTTCCATAACATCTTAGTCCGTCTCCTTTGCTAGCTAAGCCATGTCGGCTATCGAGTCTTACGAGATCGCAATTAGTCTAACTGTAACGGACGCAACTACTTCGCAAACTGAAAAGAAAGCGCTTCATGTCAGGTTTGGATGAAAAGTCAACAATCTTAGGGTATTCTTAACAAGCGATGATCTGAAATGTTTTTAATAACACCTTGTAACGAAATCATGTTTTTCCGTACTTATGTAGTGGGAGGTGTACGAATGGAAAGTATTGAGCATCTCTATGAGACATATGCTCAAACGGTTTATAAATATTTGTTCAGCATCACGCAGAATGCCGATTTGTCCGAAGAACTTACGCAGGAAACATTCTATCAGGCTTTGAATACCATTCATAACTTCCGTGGCGACTGTAAAATTTCTGTTTGGTTATGCCAAATCGCAAAACGAGCGTGGTATAGAGAGCTCGACAAAAATAAAAAAACACAATCCGTTTCGATGGAAGAGCTAGAAATCCCAATTCGCTCCACAAAAAATTTAGAAACCGATGTTTTGCAAAATGAAGAAAAGCTTGCCATGTTTCGAATGTTGCATAGATTGGACGAGACCACGAAAGAAGTTATGTATCTACGCCTTTCTGGTGAGTTAAGTTTTGCCGAAATTGGCGATATTTTGGGACAAAGCGAAACCTGGGCTCGAGTGACTTTTTACCGCGGCAAACAAAAAATGATGAAAGGACGATCAGAATGGAACAAAGATTAAATTGCATAATCGTGCAAGATCTACTGCCCAATTATATTGAAGGGCTGACCAGTGACGTAACGAATAAGGCTATTGAAAATCACCTCGCTACCTGCAACGATTGCAGGAAGGCATTAGATAATATGACGAGGGAGACGAAAGGTATTAATGTAGTCCCGCCCAAACAGATTAACTTTCTGAAAAAAATCAAACGCAGACAATGGAAGGTAGCCAGTATTAGTGTGTTGATTTCCGTCGTGATTCTACTCGGCGCTTATTACCTCTTCGGAAGTAGAGACTTCCCCGTCTCCAGCCGTGACGTGACGATCAGCGATGTCTATCAAATGAATGATGGTTCCATTCATTATAGGATCTCAGCCAACGTGAAGGGCTATGTGAGCCGCGTATCCTCCCACAGTCGCGATACCTCGAGCACCACCCGGATCTATGAGCATAGGCGATTGAATACCGACCAGTACGTCGGCAATGTGGCAATACCCGAGAAATGGACGTCGGTGCATGAGCCTAACTTGAGTAAAGAAATCACAAGCCTCTATTACGAAGGAAATAATAAAAACGATAGGCTGATTATTTGGGAAAAAGGCATGAATATTCCTAAGGCCAATGCTGAGCAAGAGGCCAACTATAAAAACAATCTCAAAAAGTGAACATAGTAAAGAGATTAGTCTGCAAGCGTCTCCTTCAAAGATTGTAGGCTAATTTTTTTTTCCCTTGGAATGAAGTGAACTTAGAAGTTTTAACGTCTAATGAATGATCTGGTCCCTTTGTGTAACAACACCGGCAGCATGTGGTGTCCGTGAACGTGAGCTGGTATGAGACGTTCGCCGCAGACTGGCAACCGATATGATCATACAAGATGTGCTGAATAAGGTTGGACAAGGTCCCATTACGGGCGACAAAACATACGAATTTCAAGAGGGAGGGGTATGCCTTGACTAATAGGTTATACCGGTGGTTGAGGGAACAGGATACTCAACTATTTCTGAAATGCAATCATAACATTAGTCATTCTGTGCTTGGCCGGCTGCTTAGCTGGATTACCCATTTGGGTGGGGCAACGTTCACGATTGTGGCCACACTGTCCTTCATCCTGTTCGCACCGGAGCCATGGAGAACGACAGGGTGGAAAAGTTTGGCCGCACTTTCCGTCAGTCATGTGTTTGCGGTCATAGTGAAGAAAAAGATGCGCCGACCCAGACCATACGCAGTCATACGGCAGGCCAAGATCGTCATTAGCCCGTTGAAAGACTATTCGTTTCCGTCCGGACATACGAC
>NZ_JBFUIX010000141.1:0-9230 GCF_056401635.1 Paenibacillus sp. P4_E11
GCTCAACCCGGGTTATCGCGATTTCGTGGCGAAGATGGCGGACTGGTACAAGAAAGGCTACATTTTCAAGGAAGCGTTCTCCTCCAATCGAACCCGCCAAATCGAGCTGGTGAAGCAAAATCGCGTCCAGCATTTCTTTTGTCGGTCTTTTTCTTGGTCCGCACAGGCTATAGACCGGTATATTTAATATCGGATCCGTTTCGTCCTCAACGTGGATTCCTGCCTGTTTCTCCCCCCGAATTCCGTGTTCGGGAGCAAATAATACAGACAATTTTGCAGCCTTCAATCCGGCACATATATCCAGGGTGCTCTCAAACTTTGATGTAATGCCGGTAGGATTCGTCAGCAAACCTAATCTAGCCCCGTCTAACCATTGCTTTTCTATGGAACAAAGACGCTCCGCCCCGCTAAAAACCTTAATAGTCATGGTTCACACTCCTAAATAAGCTTTGTTACAATACATTACTGCCAACCCTTATGAGAAGAACCTTAAATGAATAATCATATAAGGTTCTCCGAATATACGTTATTCGTTATTTTTGTCCAAACATTTGCTCGCCTTTTGCTTTAAACTGCTCCGCCGCTTGAGCCGGCGTTTTTTCACCTGCCAATAATGCTTGGTAAACGGGTTTCATGACTTGCTCTTTAAACTGCTTTACTTTTAAACCCGTATCAGGATCTATACTTAAACCTACCGCTGGAGACAAGTTCTTTTGCATGTTCTGAGCGGCGACAATATTATGAGGCTTAGCCAGCGTTTTACCTTCGAATACCTTCGCTTGCGAATTTCTTACGTACGGTAAACCTAGTTGATTCGCGGCATTTCCTGCACTTTCACCGGTTAGTGCGTTCAATACGAGGAAGGCGTTCTTGAAATGCTGTTCACCCTTGTCGTTCTTTTGGCGGAATAGCATATATCCTTCTCCGGTGCCTACCATTTTGCCATACCCTGGGACGCTTTCATGATGAGGAGCAGGCAATTGGATATACTCAATCTTTTCCGCTTTTATTTTTCCCGCATCAATATCTTTGTTTCGGTTTTCATAAGTGATATCGAATGCAGGCAAACCTTTAGCCATTAGAGCGGCTCGTCCCGAGTCAAAAATTTCACTACGCTTCTGAGGTGTAAGAGCGCCGACTTCTTTCGGCATATATCCTTCGTTCCGCAAAGTATAGATAAGTTCCATCGCTTCTTGAATCCGATTATCATTCCAAATAAATTTCCCTTGCTCGTTAACAACATCAACGAGACCTCTGCTTCGGGTAACGATATCAATGAATTCCGTACTAGATCCTGAAGTTACGATCCCATATTGAGTGCTTCCATCCGGAAGCTTTTTCGTCAGTTTCTTGAGTGCGTCAATAAACTCGCCCCAAGTCCAGCCTTTCTCCTGAATCTTTTTCCAATCGACCCCAGCTTCTTCCAACATTCGCTTGTTGCCACCGATTCCCCACATCGATTGGTACAATGGAAGTCCATACTGCTTGCCGCCCACTTTCATCGTTTCTAGAGCCCCCGGCAAGAAGTCTTTCTTGATTTCATCCGTCATATAAGAATCGATGGAAACGGCTAAGCCTGTGTTTACTAAATGAGCATCCGCGCCACCAAAGAAAAGATCAGGCGGATCTCCTGCATTTAATGCGATGTCGAATTTTTTCGGTCCTTCGTTGTAAGATAAAATCTCGTATTCAACTTTGATGTGAGGGTATTGTTTATTGAATTCCGTAATGATTTGTTTTAAATCATTTTCATAGGAAGCGTGAATCGGATAAGCCCACACCTTTACCGTATCCGGTTTTGTATCCCCCTGGGAAGTATTATTGGACGTATTGTTACCGCAAGCGGCGGTGATGACCAAAGTTATAATAACCATAAACATGGCTAACCATTTCTTGGAACGCATTTGTCATTCTCCTTCTCTATGTTGGTAGTAAGACTTAGAACGAAACCATTCAAACTCTATTTATTACAAGCAAATCGCCCCCTTAAATAAAAAATTTGGATCTTAGTCATTCAATATTTCGTCGAAATTTAATTTCCAAAGTGATTGTTCGCTTACGGAAAGAGATGTGGCACCAGCCACTAAGGCATTCCTCGCTTCATCGATCGTCGAAATTAACCCGCTAGCAATAATGGGTATCGTATCCACCATTCGCGCAAAATGATCGATGACTTTCGGAACTACACCCGGCATTAACTCGATTCCATCGGGAGCCGCATTTTCAACAGTCCTTAAACCGTTCTCCCATACCAACGAGTCGATTACAAACAGGTGTAAAATCGCGTACAATCCTGCTTGCTTGGCGAATTTAACCATATGGCTTTTGGGCGTTACGATCCCGTCCGCTTGTATATAATCGGCGACGAACTCGATGGATTCCTTATCGGTTCCGGAAAGCCCTCGGATCAAATCCAAATGGATAAATGCACCTTTCCTTGCCCCCTTGCAAGCATGTACTGCTGTTTTCAGTTCTGTAATGCTTCCCCCCATGAAGAAAATGTTATCTACATTTGAATCGATCGCCTTCTGAATTTCGGATGGTTTCCTGACGGCCGCAATGATAGGTTTCTGTCCAATTTTGTAAAGAAAGCCTGATGCTTGTCCTTTCATCAAAACTTCAACCTCCTTATTTCCAAATATTTGTTATTTTCATATTATTTACATGAATAATCAAAAATAAAAAGAGAAATCAGCAAGAATACCAAGCCAAATCCTTTGGCAATGGTTATCCCTGAGTTTTCTCTAATCACACGAACTCGTCGATAATATTCATTTATTATGTTCTGTTACTAGTATACGAATGATTTATTATCTCTGTATAAAACATATTGCAGGTTTTTGTAAAAATGATTAACCCGTTATCTTAGTGCTATCTCCACCGGCTTCATAGCTGCAGTAAAATAAGAAAAACCGTCCGGTTCCCGGACAGTCCTTGGTGGTTGTGTTCAGTTTGGCGTGTGGAGAGGGAGTGAACAGGAGGTTCCACCCGCTGTTGAAATCGATTCCTTGGATTGAAATGTTGTCGTGGTTAGGAATCGGTTTCAAAGGCGGACGCTTCGCTTCTCCACTCTCCTGCTCACTCCCTTTTTGTTCTGCTTTCCTTCAAGGAGTTTCCTTTGTCCGTACGCTCCGCGTCCGGTTTTTCCGAGTAGAATCTTCTGATACCGGTCCCAAGACGATCCCACATAATCACAGGACATCACAATATGTTGTAATCAGAATCAGTAATTTGAAACATTAGTAGGATGCGAACCGTGGCCTGGCACATTCGCATTTCGCCTCGGCCTTATTACTGGTATGGTAGTTGGAAAGTGTAGCTTAACGTTCGAAATCTCCAAATGATAAAAAATCCCCCGCCAGCCATTACGGCCAGTCGGGGGATTCATTTTACAAAGCGCTTGGGATTTTACAGTCTTGCGCTATTTACGATAATCAAGTTATTCGCCACATCTAGTTCCGAACGTGTAAGCGTACCAGTATACGTCTTTTCAACAAAGCGATAGTCGCCAAGCAGTCCACCTTTGTATGCTTTCTGCAGCGATCCCGCCAGCGTTGTCTAGCCTTCCGTTGTCAAATTCGTGTGTGGAACAGGATCGAAGCGTTTCCCTCACGAAAGGACGGCCAGCAGAATCAGGATCGCTTGCTCCGCGCCGTTCCACGCATTGTATGCACCGTGCTTTAACGCCAAACGTGTTTATGAACTCTTGAAAGAATGAACCTTTAAATTATGCAAATGACAGTAAAGCGGTAATTGGAAGATGATCCGATGCTTGGGAATGAATAACTTCTGTTTGAAGGACAGTAAAATGTGATGAACAGAATATATAATCAATACAAACAGAAGGCCCTACTTCCGGGTTAGAGCCAAACCCGTCCACGGTAACCGGGTACGGCATCAAAAATGTCTTCGGGTTCGGCAGAGGCGGCCGATAGAAAACATCCCGGTACGAGTTGCTAACCTGAATTATTTCTTCGCTATCTGGAGTTGCATTAAAATCGCCAGTAATGATACATGGACTATTTTGATTACCACTCAGGCCTAAGAGATATTCGATTTGTTCAAACCGTTCTTTCTGTGAAAGCCCAAGATGGGTATTTAGAACTCGGATACGCTGTCCGTCTACCTCAATATCAACCTCTAACACCCCGCGCGTCTCGTTCCATACTGTCGGATCAATAACTTGCGGAAGAACATGGTTTGTTGATTTCTGAATAGGAAATCGGCTTAATATGAGCGTACCGTATTGTTTTCTTTTTCCCGCAGGGTTATCCGGGTCAAAATCTTTATTTGCACCAAACGCGTAATGCATATTCAATCTCTGGGACAGCCACTCCGCCTGGTCAACCCAGTTACTGCGCTCCGAATTATGGACATCCACCTCTTGGATTCCTGCAAGATCTATATTGGAATTTTCGATCACAAGGGCTATCCGTTCCAAATCTTGTTGACCGTCCACTCCTTTGCCGTGATGAATATTATAAGACATAACTTTAAGATGTTTCATGATTCATCCCCTGTTCTATATCGATTCTTCCTAAGCATACAGGAAATAACTCCGCCTCTGCTCATTCCATTCTTCAGCCTGTCCGTTCCATAGTTCGATGATGCGTTCCAAACCGGATTTTTCATGAACGGAAGTTCGCACCAAATCGCTGCCGGTTACATAATCAATGAAATTCTTACGCCCTTCATTAAATGGCGCAATCCATTCAAAATGTTCAGGATACATATTTTGGATGTGGTGAAGCATATGCAGCGCCGTTTCTACAGCACGGTAAGATGATCGAACTGTCACAAATAGCTGTATGCCGCCGCACTTTAAACCCTGCTGTTTAGAAAACGTCGGACTAAAGTATATCGGATTAAAATAGACGCCGGGCAAATTCAATGCATTGAGTTCACGGCATACGCGAACACCGTCCAGCCATGGAGCGCCGATTATTTCGAACGGCTTAGTAGTTCCCCGGCCTTCAGATAAATTCGTACCTTCAAAAAAACAATTTCCCGCATATACTCGAACGGTATCTAATGTAGGGATATTAGGAGATGGGATGACCCACGGCAAACCTGTCTCGGTAAATTCCATTGCCCTCTGCCAACCGGTCATTGGAACCACTCTCAAATCGCATCGGATTTCCGCTTGATCATTTGCATATTTCGCAAACTCTCCCATAGTAAGTCCGGTTCGAATAGGGATCTGCCTTGCCCCGACAGAAGTCTGGAATCCATCCTGAAGCACGCCCCCTTCACACATAAGTCCTCCAAGAGGGTTAGGCCTGTCCAATACAACAAATGTCTTACCATGCTCGGCACACGCTTCCATCATGTTAAGCATGACCGTCATATAGGTATAGAATCGCATTCCCAAGTCTTGCATGTCAAATAGGACAATATCGACGTTGTCCAAAATCTCTTTGTTCGGTTTTTTTCTTGGCCCGCACAGACTGTAGACAGGGATATTTAAAATCGGATCGGTTTCGTCTTCAACGCGGATTCCCGCCTGCTTATCCCCCCGAATTCCGTGTTCAGGGGCAAATAATACAGATAGTTTTGAACCTTTCAATCCTGCACATATATCCAAGGTGCTCACAAAATCCGAAGAAATGCCGGTAGGATTTGTAAATAAACCTAAGCTAGCCCCATTTAACAATTGCATGTCTCTGGAATTAATACGGTCCGCTCCACTTAGAACTTTGATGGTCATAATCGAACACTCCTTCATAAGCGTTAATCATTTGCCGTAAGTGCGTTTGTAGGCCGTATTGTACATGTTAAGCAAGTCGTCAGAGCCGAGCTTCTTCGCCTGTTCGATGAATTGGGCATACGTCGTATCGTTAATCGGCGTTTTGCCGGTAACGAACTCCGTAATTTTTTGCTCCAAAAATTTGCTCAGGTTGCTCATTTTCGACTTTTCAAGATCTTGTTCTTCCTTCGTCATGATGCTCGCTTTCGGTGTGGGTACAATGTAAGGAGCATATTTCGCGTCGATCGCTTTTATTTTCTCGCTCGAGCTTCTTTCCCAAGTTTCGCGCGAAAGAGCGTTGTTCATATTGATCATGTCGTACCATACGCCGAAGTCGCGGCGCAGCGGAACGTAAGGGGTATCACCGAACTCCTTCATGAATATCGGTTTGCCATTCTCCAAAGTATACGTCTTGCCTTGAATGCCGAGAGCCAAATAGTTGGTTCCTTCTTCGCTAAGGAGGTAATCCAGGAATTGCACGGCCCGGTCCTTGTCTTTCACTTTCGCCGAAATGGCGATGCCGGCCGCACCGACAGTCTTGCGAGAGAACTGATAGTTTTTGACGCCCGGCGCGGCAATCGGCGCAAATGCCTCCAGCTCGTAGTCCGCTGGCGCTCCCGCTTTTTTGGCGCTTTCCGTCATCGTAGGCAAGTCCGCTTTCCAATAGTACGATACGAGAGCTTTGCCATTCAAGATTCGCTCTTGCCATTGCGGGGTGGTGAGGAACGGGTATTCCGGATCGAGCAGCTTCTCACTGTACAGCTTGTTCATGAAGACGATGGCATCCTTATATCCTTTTTCGTAAGGAGCGAACGCATACTTGTCGGTTTGCGGGTTCAAGTTGTAGAAGCCGTTAATGCCCGTAAACATTTGGCCCATTACTGTATAAAGCCCTACGCCGGACGATAACCCCACCGAAGTGTACGGATATTTGTCTGGATATTTCTCTTTTAGTGCCTTCAAATATTGGTACAATTCGTCCGGGTTCTTCGGATCTTTCAGCCCGAGCTTGTCAGTCAAATCTTTGCGCATCAGCCATACGTAGGGGAACATTTTCTCATCGCCATCCAGTACTGGCACGGTGTATAAGCCGCCATCCGCGCCGGTCGCCTGCGCTTTCGCTTCCGGGTATTTGTCGAAAAACGCTTTAAGATTGGGCGCTTTGTCCAAATAATCTTTCAAATTCAGGAACAGCTTATCCGGTCCGTTTTCCCGAGCTTCCGAGTTCGGTACTTGAATGAAGTCGGTTAAGGAATTCGTCGCGATCATAATTTGCCGTTTTTCCGTGAGAGCTTGCTGGCTGACCACCTCGAAGTTGACCTTCACGCCGGTTTTCGCTTCGATTTCTTTGAAAATTTCCCAGTCGCTGCGAACTTTACCCTCCGTCCGATCGTAAGCGAGCCAGGAGAACGTAATGGGCGTTTTGTCCGTTGCCGGTGTTCCATTTGCGTTGCCCGCAGGCTTATCCTTCGTGCCGGAACAGCCGGCGACGAGTCCACCGAGCATGGCTGTGGTGACAATGATGGCGATACGTTTTTTCATTTAGTTTGCCTCCCTTGATTATTGAAGTTTGTTTATGTTGCAGCAGACTCCCGGATTACCCGAAGAACCGCGGCTAACCTTTAATACCGCCGATCATAGAGCCCTGCACGAAATATTTTTGAATGAACGGATAGACGCACAAGATGGGCAAAGTCGCGACCATGATCAACGCGAATTTCATCGTCTGCAGCTGGCCCGAATTGTTTTCGGACGAAAGCTCCGCGCCTGCCACCAAAATATCGCGAAGCATAATTTGCAGCGGATACATATTGCGGTCGTTCAAGTAAATCAAAGCGTCGAAAAAAGAGTTCCATTGGCCGACAGCCGTAAAAAGTCCTATAGTCGTCATAACAGGCAGCGATAAAGGCAGGACAATCCGGACGAGCACTTGCAGCCGTCCGCAGCCGTCGATCGTGGCCACGTCTTCCAGTTCTTCCGGCAGTCCTTGGAAAAACGTCCGCATAACGAACAGGTGCCACGTGCTGATCAAAGTGGGCAGCACAAGCGCCCATATCGAATTCAGCAGTCCAAGCTTCTGCACGACAAGGAAAGTTGGAATCATCCCGCCGTTGAACAGCATCGTGAAAGCGGCCATCAGCAATATCGCCCTTCGGCCGGGCAGCCATTTTTTCGCCAGCGGGTACGCCATCGCGGACGTCGCGATCAGCGTAAGCACAGTTTGAACGACCGTGTAACGGATCGTATTCCAATAGCTGATCCAAACGTCGGGGTTGGCCACAATCGCTTTGTAGGCGTGCAGCGTCACGTCTTTCGGCAGCAGCATCACCTGGCCGCTCGCCACCATCGCATCGGAGCTGATGGAAGCGGAGAACACGTACACCATCGGATACACCATGACGACGATTAGAAGAAGCATCAACATCACGTTGAACGTATCGAATATCCTCGACGCAATACTTACCTGAATTTTCATGCGGATCACCTCACCATAAACTCGAATCAGAGTATTTGCGGACAATCCGGTTCGCCGTGACGACAAGGATGAAGCCGATCACCGATTGGAACAATCCGACCGCGGAAGCAAAGCTAAAGTCGGCGTTCAGCAGACCTCTCCTATAGACGAAGGTGTTGATGACGTCCGATGTTTCGTAGTTACTCGGATTGTACAGCAGCAATATTTTCTGAAATCCGACTTCCATAAAATGACCGAGATTGAGCACGAGCAGGACGATCATGACAGGCACCATGCCGATGAACGTAATGTGGCGAACTTGCTGAACCCGGTTCGCTCCGTCTATTTTCGCCGCCTCATACAACGTCGGGTCGACTCCGGCTATCGCGGCCAAGTACAATATCGTCCCCCAACCAACGCCTTGCCATATTTCGGATCCGACATATATGGTACGGAACCATTCGGGCAGCCCGAGAAACAAGATCGGCTCGATGCCAAACCATTTGACGAGAAGAAAATTGATAATACCGGTCGACGGGGACAAGAATGTAATCAAGATGCCGCCTATGACGACCGTCGAGAGAAAATGCGGCATGTAGCTAATCGACTGCACAAAGTGTCTGAACCATTTGGATTTCAACTCGTGTAACAGCAGCGCTAGTATGATGGGCGCGGGAAATTGAAACAGAAGTCCATATACGTTAAGCATGATTGTATTTCGGATCAGTTTCCAGGCGTCGGGCGTATTGACAAAAAACTCGTAAAAATGTTTTAACCCGACAAATTTGCTGTCCATAATGCCCCGACCAATTGAAAAGTCCTGAAACGCGACAATGATTCCGTACATCGGCACGTACTTGAATATCAAATAATATAAAATGCCGGGCAGCATGAGCAGGTAGAGTGTTTTGTGCTTTTTCAGTAAATGCAAGGAACGGGCTATAAGATTCACAACCTTTCTCCAAACGACGGTCTTTAAATCATTCTGTTCGGTTTCGGTGGCTTCGCTTGCTGTGACGGCTTCTATCC